>JASHVF010000384.1 GCA_030039615.1 Gammaproteobacteria bacterium
GAGGTCGAGCTTGAAGAGTGGCTTCTCGGTGTTCTCCAGCGCGCCGGTAGCCGCCTCTGGCATCGCGAATCCCCCAGATCAATTCCCAGCTGGACCCCACGTTAATACTGTTTCCAATCTTGTTTCCAACTCCCCCTGATCTGAGGTAATCCAGCAGCAACGCACTAAGAAAAAACGGGCGTAAGTGACTGTTTTCACTTATGCCCGTTTATGCAGCATCAGCAGGCGGTGATTTTCAAGACCGGTGCAATCAACCGCTCTGCCACCTCTCCGTCCGAGTCGACTCAAAGGCTTAGCTGCATATTATCAGGCCGTACCCACGCGACGGGGCGCGTGCGGCCGTCACTTCGCCGGGGCCTTGTACCCGGGCAGCTTCGCGGCCTCCGGCGAGGCGGCCAGCTTCAGGGCGATGGTGACCGCGCTGGTGAAGTCCGCGCGCGTCGGTCCGATCGTCAGCCGCGGCCGGAAGAAGTCGGCCCACTGAAACTCGCAGAACGGTCCGCTCGACTTGTCGTATCCGCCGGCAGCGCGCACGTAGCCGGCGAGCGAGCGGTAAGGATCGTCGATGAGCTGCTCGAGGTGATCGGGAATCATCTCGAAGCCGCGCACCTGCCCGTGCTGGTCGATGGGGTGTGCCCACTGTGCGGCGCTCATGCGCGGCCAGAACTGTGCGATCGGCACCTTGGAGAAGTCGTCCTCGACAGAAAAGAAACCCGTATCGATGCCTGCCTCCTGCGCAGCCCTCCCCAGGTGATGATGGTCGATGATGTAGAGCTTGCCATCCGGTCCCCACACCCCGGGAATTGCGTGCTCCGCGAGGAACGCCTGCTGCTCGTGCTTCTTCATGGCCTCGAGCCTGGCGCGCTTGTCGTGCACCTCGATCAGCCCGACCGTGATCTGGCTGGGTCGCAGGCGGTGGATTTCCACTTCGTGCAGCTTCGACATCGGCGTTCCCGCAACACAATCGTAACATCCGGCCGATTGCGCGCGCGCCGGATCCCCGCCCGGGACGAACCCGTTGCCGGTCAGGACGAGTCCGTAACGGCAGCGCTTCAAACCTTTCCGGCCCGCGGTGTCTCATAGCCTCAGGGCAGTCACGCAGCTGGGAGGTCGACATGAAGCTCGCGAGCTGGGCGATCCTGGGATCCCTGCTCATTAATATGGCGTTCGGACTGGTGGTCGCCGGCGCGATCGCGGGCCGGCCGGCCATTGTCACGGCGCTCAACCAGTGCAGCCGCCACGCCTCCTCGGCCACCGCGCACCGCCCGGTCGACGGTCATTACCTCGCGGCGGTCCGCATGGGTTGGGTAGTGGGTTGAAAACCGGGCGTCACCCCTAACACGCCCGTCGGCCGGGATCCGGTGCGCAACGGATTCCGCGCCGTTCTGCCGGCGGCCCCGTTCAGGCCGTCGCGGCGGCTGCCGCGCGCCGTTCCTGCCGCGCCGAGCGCAGCATGGCGAACGCGGAGTAGATGACCACGGCGATGATGAGCCAGCGTACCCGCTGGATCTGCGATCCCAACACCACGAACTTGAGCACGCAGTAGGCCAGCGACACGCCGATGACGCTTCCCACGGTGAGTCCGAGGGAGGCGACGTGCGAGAAGCGCCCGGAGCGGAAGAACCCGAGGCTCGAGACCGGCTGCAACAGCCCGTCGCTCGCCATCATGATGGGATAGGCCGCGAGCGGCGCCATCCCCAGCAGCGACAGCAGGATCATGAGCGGCGCGTAGTTGCCGATGCCGACGCACATCAGCGCCCCGAGCGCGAAGTTGACGGCCACGGCGAACGCGAACTTCCAGCCGGCGAGCCCCATGGCGATGCCGCCCTCGGGGAAGGCGCCGAGATTCCTCATGGCGAAGAAGGTCGCCGCGATGAGCAGCGCCGCCCCCATGAAGAGCTGGATCGATCGCCGCCGCATGCGGCTCACGATCCCGGAGCCGAGCCAGGCGCCGGCCGCGGCGCTCGCCACCATGGCGGCGAGCAGCACCGGCTGCACCTTGACGAGCCCGATGAGCAGCACCGTCTCGATGAAGGCCGCGGCGTTGAGGCCGACGTTGAGCGTGCCGGGTATCAGCTCGTCCGCCACCTTGCCGCGAAACTTGAGCAGCGCCGTCGTCGGCGCGAACGAGCCGATGCCGAGCGTGTCGAGAAAGGTGGTCACCGAGCCGATGGCAATGTCGGCGGCCTGCGGGCGCCCACGCAGCGCGAAGCGGCGCACCGCGAGCAGCCAGCCGGCGACGAAGCCGGCGTTGAGCAGCACGAGTACCACCAGCACCGCAACGGTCAGGTCCAAGAGGCCCTCCCCCGCAGCCGCTCACGCGCACGCGTGAGCAGATCGACGGCGCGCAGATACTGGATCGCCGCGCGCGCGGCCAGGCTCGCTGCGCGGTGAAACGGAATCGGCCGCAGCGGCGTGACCGGAAAGGCGAGCTCGGCGTCCGACATGCCGAGCGTACGCTGCGCCAGCAGCCGTCCCATCAGCGTCGCCATCGCGACGCCGCGGCCATTGTAACCGAGGCCGGCGAGCAGCCCCGGCGCGAGCTCGTGCAGGTGCGGCAGGTGATCGGGCGTCATGGCGACCAGCCCGCCCCAGTGATACTCGAAGGCGACGCCCTCGAGCTGCGGGTAGATCTCGCGCACCGCGCGATAGTGATGGCGGCAGCTGCGCGGCGTGGGCGCCGCACCGAAAGCGCCGCGCGCTCCGAGCACCAGCCGACCGCCGGCGTCCAGACGGAAGTAGCGCAGCAGATGCCAGGTGTCGGAGGCCGCCTGGCCGCCGGGCAGGATCCCGGCGCGCTGCGCCGCCGTGAGCGGCGCGCTCGCCACCTGGAAGGACGGCACGGTGATGACACTGCGTCGCAACGCGCCAACCAGTCCGCCGCTGTAGGCATTGGTCGCCACGATCACGGCCGGAGCGGTGATGCGTCCGCTCGGCGTATCGATGTGCCACTCGCGTCCGGCGCGCCGCAGGTGCAGCGCCGGGCAATGCGCGAAGATGCCGCCGCCGTGGCGCAGCACGGCGCGCGCCAGACCGCGCAGGTAAGCGAGCGGCTGCAGCGTGCCGCCGCGCCGGTCGAGCAGGCCGCCGCAGTAGCGTGCCGATCCCGTGAGCGTGCCCACCGCGCGCGCCGTCAACAGCTCGACCGCCGCCCCGCGCCGCTGCCATTGGGCCGCCCGCGCGCCAAGCTGCGCCAGCGCCGCCGGCGAGGTCGCCGGCTGGATCCAGCCCGTGCGGGTGGCATCGCAGGCGATGCCGTGGCGCGCGATGAGCTCGAACACCACGTCCGGTGCCGCGGCGGCGCTCGCCGCGAGCCGCGCGCCGCGCTCCGGTCCGAAGATCTCCTCGAGCTCGTCCGGGTCGGTCTTTAGTCCCGGGATGACCTGGCCGCCATTGAGGCCCGAGGCCCGCTCGCCGAGGGAGCGCGCCTCGAGCACCACGACGCTGCGCTGCGCCAGCGCCAGGTGCAGCGCCGCCGATAAGCCCGTGTAGCCGGCGCCGATGACGGCCACCTCGGCGCGCCGCGCGCCGGCGAGCGGCGCGAGCGTGGGGCCCGCGGGCGCGGTTGCGGCCCACAGTGACTGCGGCAGCGCAGCGGGAATTGCCATCTATCGATAATCGATGGATTGATATCGTGATCGTGGGCGGGCCGGACTCTACGGGAGCCGCGCGCCGGCGGTCAAACGGCCGGCCGCCGCGCGCCCGGCGCCTTTCTTCCGCCACCTGCCCCCGATGTGCGACACTCGCACCGCGCACGCCGGGCTCCGGCTCTGAGGGGGGTCGACGATGGTTTCATCCGCGCGCTGTCTCGCAGCGCTGCGCCTGCTGCTGGCGCTGCTGCCGGCTGCCGCCGCTGCCGCCGCGCCGCCGCCGCCGCTCGCGGCCGAGCACCTCAGCGTGCAGCAGCTCCCGCCGCGCAGCCCGCACTGGGTGTGGGTGTTCGACGAGGCGTTCGCCAACGAGATCGACATGCGCGTGCACCTGTACGACGGCGACAACTATCGCCGCCTCGGACAGATCGACGCCGGCTACTACTCGAGCTTCAACCTCTCGCCCGACGCCGCCACCACCGTGGTCGCCACCACCTACTTCGCCCGCGGCAGCCGTGGCGCGCGCACCGACCTGGTGGAGTTCACCGATAACCGCACGCTCGAGGTGCGCGGCGAGATCGTGCTGCCGCCCAAGCGTGTGCAGACCCTGCCGACCCTCTTCAACGTCGCCTACTCGAGCGACGCGCGGCTGCTGTACGTGTCCTACGTGACGCCGGCGGCGAGTTTCGGCGTACTCGATCCGGCGAACAGGACGGTGCTGGGCGAGATCGACACGGCCGGCTGCGTCCTGGTCATCCCCTCGGGGCCCAACCGCGTGTCCTCGCTGTGCGAGAGCGGACGGCTGCTGACCGTGACGCTGGACGCCGCCGGGCACGAGACCGGGCGCGCCATGTCCGACCCCTTCTTCGACGCCGACCGCGACCCGGTGTTCGTGCAGGGCATTCGCACCGTGAAGGGCTACGCGTTCCTGTCCTTCCTCGGCCAGGTGCACGAGATCGATTTCTCCGGCGAGCAGCCGCGGATCGGCGCGCCCTGGTCGCTGCTCGCCGCCCCCGAGCAAGGCGTGTGGCGCCCGGGCGCCCAGCAGGTGGGAGCGGTGCACCGCGGCCTCGGCCGACTCTACGTACCGATGCACAAGGGCGGCGAGGGTACGCACAAGGACGGCGGCACCGAGATCTGGGTATACGATCTGGCGAGCCACCAGCGCCTGGCGCGCTGGCCGATGCAGACCCGCGGCCTCACGCACATCATCGCGCTCGAGGTCTCGCAGGATGAGGCGCCGCTGCTGTTCGCAGCGACCGACACCGCGCAGCTGGCCGTCATCGACGCACGCAGCGGCCGCCTGCGCCACGTCGAGCAGCACTTCGGGCAGACGCCGTGGCAGATCCTCGTTCCCTAAAGATAGCGGAAGGCAGCAGATGCGCTCGCTCGATCGCTTGTTCGAACAGTCCGCGCGCCAGCTGGCGCGGCGCACCTCGCGCCGCAGCCTGATCGGCACGCTCGGCGGACTCCTGACCGGCGCTGCGCTGCTGCCGCTGCTGCCGATCGATCGCGGCAGCCGCGCGCACGCCGCCGAGCCCGCCGCCAGGGCCGCTGGTCCCGAGAGCTGCCAATACTGGAAGTACTGCGCCATCGACGGCTATCTGTGCTCGTGCTGCGGCGGGAGCGCGACCGCCTGTCCGCCCGGCACTGCCGCCTCGCCGATCGCCTGGGTCGGCACCTGCCACAATCCCGCCGACGGACGCGACTACATGGTTTCCTACAACGACTGCTGCGGCAAGACGACCTGCGGCACCTGTGACTGCACGCGCGCGGAGCGCGAGAAGCCCATGTACCGGCCGTCGCGCAACAACGATCTCAACTGGTGCATGGCGAACGCGGATGCCAACTATCACTGCACCGTCTCGGTGATCGTCGGCGTGGCGGAAAAATGAGCCGCCGCGCGCTCGCGGCGCTTGCAACGCTGGCGCTGGCGGCCGCTGCGACGCAGGCCGCCGATGCGCCGCCCGCCTACCCCGCGGGCGCCGCGGCCTTCCAGGCGAACTGCGCCGTGTGTCATGGCCCCGCCGGGGCCGGAGTGCCCTCGCTCGCGCCGCCGCTGCTGTCCTACCCCGCGCGCTACGCCGGCAGCAGCGAGGGCCGGCGCCAGCTGGCGATGACGATCCTCTACGGCATGTACGGCGACATCGCGGTGGAGGGCAAGCACTACGCCTCGCGCATGCCGGACTTCGGCCAGATGGACGACACCGCTCTCGCGGCACTCCTCAACTTCGTCGCGTTCGACCTGGCGCACGCGCCGGCGTCCGTTGCGCCGCTCGCGCCCGCCGAGATCGCCGCCGAGCGCGCCCACGCTCTCGAGGGCGCCGCCGTGCGCGAGCATCGCAAGCTGGTCGCGCCCGCGGAGCCCTGAGCGTGCGCCCGTCCTCTGCGCTCGCCGCGCTGTCGGCGGCGCTGCTCGCCGGCGTGGCGCACGCCGATCCCACCCAGGACTACATCCTCTATTGCATGGGCTGTCACGGCGCAGACGCGCAAGGCGTGCCCGGCAAGGTGCCACCGCTCGCCGGCTCGATCGCGCTCTTCATGAGGAGCCCCGAAGGCCGCAACTACCTCTTGCGGGTGCCGGGTGCGGCCAACTCCGCGCTCTCCGACGCGCAGCTCGCCGCGGTCCTCAACTGGCTCGCCGAACGCTACCCGCCCGAGGGCACGCGGGCGCCCGAGGGCGCGCCGTTCACGCCGGCGGAGGTGGCGGCGCTGCGCCACACGCCGCTCGCGGACGTGCGCGAGCGGCGCCGCGAGGTAGTGCGGGCACTCGCGGCGAGCGGCCCGGCGCCGCCCGCCGAGTACTAGAGCGCGCGCTGCGGGGCACTCCGTCCCCCCGCCCGCTACTGGCGGAAGATGGCCGTGAGTCCGATGGTGCGCGGCCGGAACGAGTATTCGCGCTCGAGCCGCGTGCCGTAGGAAGGCGCGCATTCGGTCGGGCTCGGACAGATCGTCCAGTTGTAATCCGTGAGGGCGTGCGAGTTGGTCAGGTTGTCGACGAACGCCGAGACCGACCATTCACCGAGCTGCGTCCCGGCGCGCATGCTGGTGAAGGTCGTGCCGGGCAGCGTGAAGTTGGCCGGATCGTACTGCAGCGTCTGCGGATCCTGGTAGGCGGACGGCCACTTGGCGCGCATCTCGTACTCGAAGTCGGCGCGGATGAACGACTCGTGCGCCAGAGCGCTGAACTTGTATTCCAGTCCGAGCGCGGTGGTGAAGGGTGCGGTCGGCTGACCGCCGCCGGTCTCGCTGCTCTGGCCGACGATCGCATCGCCGCTGGCGACGACCGGGTTGACCTCGGTCGGGCTGAGGCGCGAGTCCTTGGTATAGCGGGCGTCGGTATAGCCGGCGGCGAGCTCCGCGCTCAGCGCATCGGTCACCTGCGCGTCGAGCTGCAGGTCGACACCCTTGGCGACCGCCTGACCGAGGTTGTCGATGAAGGAGATCTGGCAGATCGGCGGCACCACCACCTGCTGGATGTTGTTCCAGCGGATGTAGTACACGCTGCTGGCGATGCGTATGCGGTTGTCGATGTTGTTCTTGGCGCCGATCTCGTAGCTGTCGACGGTGTCGGAGTTGTACTGGGTCGGCGAGGCCGTGATGCCGAAGTTCTTGAAGTCGGTGGCGCAGGCGACCGCCGGCAGCGGGTTGTTGGCGCCGCCGGGACGAAAGCCCTTGGCATAGGTGGTGTAGTACATGTCGTTGGGATCCACCTGCCACTGCAGGCTCACCTTGGGCGTGAAGGAGTTCTCCGAGTTGTTGCCGGCGCCGCTCAGCGGCGCGGAGAACAGCTGCGGGCCGCCGGTGTAAGTGGTGAACGAGAACTTGGTGTGCGACTCGCGCGCGCCGACGGTGAGCTTGAGCTCGTCGGTCAGCCCGTAGGTGAGCTCGCCGAACACGGCGTACTGCTGGTCCTCGGAGTTGGTCTGCAGAAAATAGGAGTCGTACGGGAAGCCGGGCACGTAGGTGACCGGGTTGCCGTTGGCGTCGGTGAAGAAGTCGGTGTAGGGCAGGCCGGTGAGCGCCTCCGACAGCTCGTTGAGCAGCGGATCGTGGATCTGCTCGAGATAGCTCTGGCGGTCGGCATCGAAGAACAGGCCGGCGGTCCATACCAGCCGCGCGTCCGAGTCGCTCGACTGCAGCCGCACCTCCTGGGTGATGTTCTGCTGCCCGTTGTCGACCGTGGAGGGCGATACGTAGTTGAGCGCGCCCGCGGGCAGATGGATGCCGCTGGCATCGAGCAGCGGGAACTCGACGCCCGGCAGGAAGGACGACAGCGGGAACACCGCGGTGCTCGGCGCCGCCGGCTGCTCCTGGTAGAAGCCGAGGTTGTAGAGCGTGCCCTCGTAGCCGTCCTGCTCGCGCCGGTGATAGTACGAGGTGTTGGAAATCAACTGCACCGAGCCGAGATCGCCCTGCAGCTTGAGCGCCGTCAGGTAGAACTTGTCCGGCACGCGGCGCAGGGTCGGATCGGCATCGACGTAGTCGTTGCTGCCCGGGTTGGAGTACAGCGGCCAGTAGTTGTTGATGTCGTTGCGCTGCTGGTTCTGGTAGTAGATCGAGGGTGTGACCCGCCACTTGTCGTTCGCCGCCCACAGGAACGCGAGCCGTATCAGGTAGGTATTGGCGTAGTTGGCGTTCTGCTCCACCGGCGCGAGCGTCACCGGGTTGATGTCGTCGATCCAGCCGCCGTCACGGCGGTACCAGACCGAGAGCCGCGCCCCGAGCGTATCGGTGATCAGCGGGCCGCCGGCCGCGACTCCCGCCTCGTAGCTCGGCGCACCGCCCTCGGTATCGGAGAACTCGGCGCGTGCATAGATGCTGTCCTTGGTAAGGCTCGGCTGGGTGGTGATGTAACGCACCGTGCCGCCCTCGGAGCCCGAGCCGAACAGCGTGCCCTGCGGGCCGCGCAGCACCTCGACCCGGTCGATGTCGAAGGACTTCGGCAGCGCCTCGTCCGGGTTGAAGGCGAGCGCGCGCATCTGGATCGGCGTGTCGTCCAGGTAGATGCCGGTGGTGCCGGCGCCGCCGGTGCTCGAGATGCCGCGGATCGAGATGTTGTTGGTGCCGGAGTTGTCGAAATTCACGCCGGGGGTGAAGCGCGCCACTTCGGAGAAGTCCTTGATGCCACGGTCATCGAGACTCTCCTGGGTGAGCGCGGTGACGCTGATCGGCACCTTGCTCAGGCTCTGCTCGCGCCGCGTCGCGGTGACGACGACCTCCTGCAGTCCAGCGGGGGCTGCGGTCTCGGTGGTCGGCTGCGCCGGCGGCTGCTCCTGATCCGCGCCCGCGGTGCCGCATGTGAGTACCAGCGAGGCAGCCGCGACGAGCGCACGCGCGCCCTCGCGGACGTAGTGATGACGCATCGATCCTCCCGAACGGCCGAACTTGGAGTTGTAATCTTCTCGGCACAAGGTAGCGCGCCGGCGCGCGTGCGGCAACGCCTGTCGCATGCGTGCAAACGGTGCACGCGGCCCCCGCGTCGCACCCGAATCGGGCGGCCGCTACGCGCGCAGGCCGCGGCTCACCGGCAGCGTGCGCACCCGCTTGCCGCAGGCGGCGTAGATGGCGTTGCAAAGCGCCGCGCTCACGCACGCGGTCCCGGTCTCGCCGACACCGCCCGGGCTCTCGCCGCTCGCGATCAGGTGCACCTCGACCTTCGGCGCCTCGTTGATCCGCAGCGGCGGGAAATCGTCGTAGTTGCCCTGCTGCACGCGGCCGTCGGCGATGGTGATCTCGTTGGCGAGAGCCGCGCTCAGTCCGAAGGTGACGCCGCCCTCGAGCTGCGCGCGCACCCCGTCGGGATTCACCACCTGGCCGCAGTCCATGGCGCACACCACGCGGCCGACGCGCGGGTGCCCCGCGCCATCCATGCTCACCTCGGCGACCTGCGCCAGGTAGCTGCCGAAGGCGTACTGCAGCGACACGCCGCGGCCACTGCCCGCCGGCAGCGCCGTACCCCAGCCGGCACGCTCGGCCGCCAGCTCCAGCACCGCGAGCATGCGCGGCTCCTTGAGGAGCGCACGCCGGTAACGCACCGGATCCTGCTGCACCGCGGCCGCCAGCTCGTCGACGAAGCTCTCCACCGCGAACACGCTGCGCGTCGCGCCGACCCCGCGCCACCATCCGGTCGGCACCCCCTGCGGGTCGTGGCGCGCGAAGCGCACCTCCATGTTCTCGAGCGGATAGGCGAGATCGACCGCGGAGGTGACCGCATCCGCATCGACACCGTTCTTGACCGTCGCCTCGCCGTAGTAAAGGGCCCAGAGACCGGCCCCGGCGATGGTGTGATGCCAGGCGAGCGGCTTGCCGTGGGCGTCGAGCGCCGCCGACAACCGGTCGACGTAGTAGGGCCGATAGCGGTCGTGGCGCATGTCCTCCTCGCGGCTCCACAGTACCTGCACCGGGCCCTCGACGTGGCGCGCGACGCGCGCCGCCAGCACCACGCCATCCACCTCGAGCCTGCGGCCGAAGCCGCCGCCGATCAGTTGGTTGTGCAGGACGATCTGCCCGGGCCTGAGCCCGAGCTCGAGGAGCTTGTCGACCACGCGGTCGGGCGCCTGGGTGCCGGTCCAGATCTCGCACGTCCCGTGACGCCAGTCGACGGTGCAATTCATCGGCTCCATCGTGGCGTGCGCGAGGAACGGCTGGTGGTAGGTCGCCTCGACGTGCCGCACCGCGTGTAGCGCGGCCGCGGGCGTGCCCTTGGCGAGCGCCACCGCCCCCGGTGCGCGCGCGGCGCTCTCGAGGGCCGCAACGAGCTGCGCCTGCTGCACGGTTCCATTGGCGCCGTCGTGCCAGCGCGGGGCGAGCGCCTTCATCCCCTGCATGGCGGCCCAGGTGTGATCGGCCACCACGGCGAGCAGATCGCCCTCGTTCACCACCTGGCGTACGCCGCGTACCGCGAGCGCCGCATCATCGGAGGTGGCTGCGACGCTGCCGCCGACCACCGGCGCGAGCGCGATCATCGCAACCTTCGCATTCGCGGGCCGCACGTCGATGCCGAAGCGCGCGCTGCCGTCGACCTTGGCGGGAGCGTCGAGCCGCGCGGTCGGGCGGCCGATGAGGCGGAATTCCTTCGGCTCCTTGAGGGGCGGCGGCTTGGGCAGCGGCAGCGCCGCGGCCGCAGCGGCCAGCGCCCCGTAGGCGAGGCGCCGGCCCGATGCGGCGTGGATCACCTGGCCGTCGGCGGCGTGACAGCTCGCGGCCGGCAC
>JASHVF010000385.1 GCA_030039615.1 Gammaproteobacteria bacterium
TGTTCAACGTGTCGGCCTACGACATGAAGTGGGAGAACGTGCAGCTGTCGCTGTTCGACCCGGTGCACCTCGGCAACACGACCTTCAACGTCAACGGGCCCACCTACGAAGTGAAGGGCTTCGAGGTGCAGTTCGTGGCGCGGCTCTTTGCCGGCCTCTCGATCGAGGGCTCGAGCTCGGTCAACAGCCCGAACCAGACCGACGCGCCGTGCCTCGAGTCGGTCGGTGTGGTGCCGGGCGTGGCGAAGACGGCCAACAACCCGACGCCGGCAGGACAGTGCATCGTGCAGATCAACGGCCAGCCGTACACCAGTCCCTTCGGCCTGACCGACACGCGTCCGGCGTTCTCGCCGCCCTGGCAGTTCAACGTCCGCGCGCGCTACGACTGGGTGTTCGACACCTACCGGCCGTTCGCCTGGCTAGGCGCGAGCCACATCGCCGCGATGTCGAACGAGCCCGCGAGCTTCCCGAGCGGCGACGCGGCCAACGAGTCGCCGCCGACCGGCTGGCCGACCACGACGCTGCTCAAGTACGAGATCCCCGGTTACACCACCTATGACGCGGCCATCGGCGTGTCCAAGGACCAGTGGACCGCGCAGCTCGTGGCGCAGAACCTGACCAACGTGTACGGCCCGACGAACGTCAGCTCCGGACAGTTCATCGAGTCGGTCATCCCGCTGCGGCCGCGGGTGATCAACTTCATGATGAGCTACCGGTTCTGAGCCACGGCGGTCCGGGGGCGGCCGCAGGCCGGCCTCTTGACCGGTACGTTAAAATGAGGGGCGGACGCTTAAGTCCGCCCCTTTTCTTTGAGCCCGCGTGCCAGAGAGCGAAAACCCAGCCGCCAACGGCGACAGCGCGCCCGAGATCGCGGCGCTGCGCAGTCTCGTGCGCGAGCAGCGATTTCCCGAGGTGCTGACGGCCGGCGCGTCCGTGCTGGCCGCCGAGCCCGGGCAGCGGGACGCGCTGCTGTGCCTCGCGATCGCGCAGCGCTACCTCAAGCGGGTTCCCGAGGCCCTGCAGACCCTTACGACGCTCGAGCAGCATCACCCGCGCTTCAGCCGGCTGTACGAGGAGCGCGGCCGGTGCTTCGTCGACCTGCGCCAGGCGCCCGAGGCAATTGCGGCATTCCTGACGGCCGTGAACCTGAACCACGCGCTGCCCGGGAGCTGGGGCATGCTCGAGGGCCTCTACCGCATGGTGGGGGAGACGCACAACGCCGGCATGGCCGCCGCCCACGTGGCGACGTTGCGCAAGGTGCCGCCCGAGGTGGTGGCGGCCACGGGCCTCTTCATGGACGGCGATCTCGACGCGGCCGAGACGCTGGTGCGCGGCTGGCTGCTGCAGCACGGCGATCACGTCGAGGCGATGCGCCTGCTGGCGCGTATCGGCATCGCGCGCCGCATCTACGACGACCCCGAGCTGCTGCTCGCGGCGGTGCTGGAGCGCGCCCCCGGCTATCGCGCGGCGCGCGAGGAATACGCGCGGGTGCTCATCGAGCTGCACAAGCATGAGGCGGCGCGGCGCGAGCTCGGGACGCTCCTGCGGGACGCCCCGGATAACCGCGCGCTGCGCATCCTCGAGGCCGCCTGCGCCGCCGGCCTCGGCGAGAACGAGCGGGCGCTCGAGCTGTACCGCGCGCTGCTCAGCGGCAACCCGCTCGCCGACGCCGACGTGCATCTGTCGATGGCGCACGCCCAGCGCGTCCTCGGGCGCAGCGCCGAGGCGATCGAGTCCTACCGCACGGCGGCGCGCTGTCGCAGCGACTTCGGCGACGCCTACTGGAGCCTCGCCAACCTCAAGACCTACCGCTTCAGCGACGCCGAGCTCGCCGCCATCCGCGGCGCGCTCGCCGCCGGGTCCACCCGCACCGAGGATCGCTACCACCTGTGCTTTGCGCTCGCCAAGGCGCTCGAGGACCGCGGCGAGTTCGCCGAGTCGTACCGCCACTACGAGCTCGGCAATGCGCTCAAGCGGCCCGAATGCCGCTACCGCCCTGAGATCATCGAGGGCAACACCAGAGCGCAGATCGAGGTGTGCAGCCAGGATTTCTTCGCCAGCCGCCGCGGCTGGGGCGCGCCGCAGAGCGATCCGATCTTCATCGTCGGCCTGCCGCGTTCGGGCTCGACGCTGATCGAGCAGATTCTCGCCTCGCACTCGCGCGTCGAGGGAACCCAGGAGCTGCCCAATGTGCAGCAGATCGTCACCGTGCTGCGCGGGCACGATCACGGCAACGACCGCTACCCGCGCATCCTCGCCGAGCTCAAGGCCGGGGACTTCGCGCAGCTCGGCGCGAGGTATCTGCGCGAGACGCGTGCCTACCGCAGCAGCGGCCGGCCGTTGTTCATCGACAAGATGCCGAACAACTTCCGCCACCTCGGGCTGATCCACCTCATGCTGCCGAACGCGCGCATCATCGACGCGCGCCGCGAGCCGCTCGCCTGCTGCTTCAGCAACTTCAGGCAGCTGTTCGCCAACGGCCAGGAGTTCACCTACAGCATCGAGGACATCGCGCGCTATTACCGCACCTACCTCGAGCTCATGCGGCACTGGGAGCGCGTGCTCCCGGGGCGGATCCTGCGGGTGCAGCACGAGGACGTGGTCGATGACCTCGAGGGCAGTGTGCGCCGGCTGCTCGATTTCTGCGGCCTCGAGTTCGAGCCGCAGTGCCTGGCCTTCCACGAGACGCAGCGCACGGTCCGCACCGCGAGCTCCGAGCAGGTCCGCCAGGCGATCAACCGCGAGGGGCTCGAGCAATGGAAGCACTTCGGGCCGTGGCTGCAACCGCTGCGCGAGGCGCTCGGCGATGCACTGGCGCGCTACCGGGAAACCGGGGATGACCATGAAACCGGGTCGCAACGATCCGTGCCCGTGCGGTAGCGGCAGGAAGTTCAAGCACTGCTGCGGAGCCGCGCCGGCGGCGGGCGCCCGGCCGGTCGCGGCGCGTGCGCCTGACGTCGGGGCGCTCGCGGCGCTCGTCGGGCAGGGACGGCTGGCCGAGGCGGAGCAGGCGGCAGGGGCGCTCCTCGCGAGTCAGCCGGGCGCGGGGATCCTCTGGAAGATCCTGAGCGTCGCCCTCGTGCGGCAGGGGAAGGATGCGTTGCAGGCGCTGCGCCGTGCGGCGGAGCTTCTGCCGCAGGATCCCGAGGCGCACGCCAACCTGGGTGCCGCCCTGCACGACCGCCGCCAGTGGAGCGAGGCGCTCGCGAGCCTGCAGCGGGCGCTGGCTATCCGTCCGGACGATCCGCAGAGCCTGGTCGACGCCGGCAACGCGCTGCGTGCGCTGGGGCGCGCGCGCGAGTCGCTGGCGCTCTACCAGCGGGCGCTGCGGCTGGCGCCGGATGACGCGCCTGTTCATAACAACCTCGGCAACGCGCATCTCGAGCTCGGCGACGCCGCACAGGCCGCCGCCTGCTATCGGCGCGCGGCGCAGCTGCGGCCCGGGGACGCCGGCATTCACTGCAATCTTGGCAATGCGCTGCGCCAGCTCGGGGAGCTGGAGACAGCCGCCACCGAGAGCGCGCGCGCCATCGCGCTCGACCCGCGGCTCGCCATGGCGCACAACAACCTGGGACTGTGTCTTGCCGGGCGCGGCGAGCGGCAGCAGGCCGTGGCGAGCTACCGCCGGGCGCTCGAGCTGGACCCCGACTATGTCGAGGCACTGATCAACCTCGGCAACGTGCTGCGGGATCTCGGCGAACGGCGCGAGGCACTGACGCTCTGCTGCCGCGCCGTGGAGCTCGAACCGCTGCGCGCCGCGGGACACCTCAGCGCCGGCTTCGCGCGCTTCGAGCTGCGCCAGACCGAAGCGGCGGTCGACAGCTTCCGGCGCGCCCTGGCGCTCGGAGGTGTGGATGCCGAGGCGCGTCTCGGTCTTGCGGCGGCGCTGCGCAGGCTGGGTGAGCGCGCCGGGGCCGAAGCGGCCTGCCGGGCGGTGCTCGAGCAGCAGCCGCGCAACGCCGCGGCATTGCTGCAGCTCGGCGAGCTGCATGCCGACCGTGGCCAGTTTGCGGAAGCGCAGCGGCTCTTCGAGCGCACGCTCGCCATCGACCCGGCGATGTCGCTCGCCTACTGTGGCATCGCGGCGCACCGGCGCATGACCGATGCGGATGGCGCCTGGCGTGCGGGCGTCGAGGCCCTGCTGGCGAAGCCCCTGCCGCTGCACCAGGAGATTGCCCTGCGCTACGCGCTCGGCAAGTTCTGCGACGACACCGGCCGGTACGAGGAGGCTTTCGAGAATTATCGGCGGGCGAACGAGCTCACCCGCCGCTATGGCGGGCGCTACGAGAGTGCGCGCTTCAGCGAGCGCGTCGCGCGCATCATCCGCACCTTCGACGCCCCGTTCACCGCCGCGGTGCACGCCGGCGCCTCGGACTCACAGCGCCCGCTGTTCATCGTCGGCATGCCGCGCTCCGGCACCTCGCTCGCCGAGCAGATTCTCGCCTCGCACCCGGCGGTGTTCGGTGCCGGGGAGGTGGTGTTCTGGGACGCGGCGTTCGAGCGCGGCCTGGCCGCCGGCGGTGAAGCCGCGCAGCTGGAGGCGCTCATCCCCTCGCTGGCGCGTGAGTACCTCGAGCGCACCGGTGCCGCGGCGGGAGATGCGGAGCGCGTGATCGACAAGATGCCGGCGAACTTCCTCTACGCCGGGCTGATCCACGCGGTGTTTCCGCGCGCGCGCATCATCCACATGCAGCGTCATCCGATCGACACCTGTCTCTCGATCTACTTCCAGAACTTCTTCAATACCAGCCCCTACACCAACGACTTCGGGGATCTGGCGCACTACTACCAGCAGTACCTGCGGGTCATGCGGCACTGGCGCGCGGTGTTACCGCAGGGAGTTCTGCTCGAGGTCCCCTACGAGGCGCTGGTGCAGGACCAGGAGGGCTGGTCGCGCCGCATGGTCGAGTTCGCGGGGCTGGCGTGGGACGCGCGCTGTCTCAGCTTCCACGAGACTGAGCGTGTGGTGGTTACCGCGAGCCGCTGGCAGGTGCGGCAGAGGATCTCGCAGGCATCGGCCGGCCGCTGGCGCAACTACGAGAAATACGTGGGGCCGCTGCGCGGCCTCGTGGACGCTTAGCCGACGCGGGTCGCCTTGAGGCGCGCCTCATCCACCGTGTAGCCCATTCCCGGTGCGTCGCTCAGGGTTATCCAGCCGCTCGAATCGGCCCGCAGGGGCTCACTCATGATGAAATCGCGCCGCTCGAGGCTCCACTCCGGCGGGTCGAACGGGAACTCGAGGAACGGCGCATTGGCGAGGCCCGCGGCGAGATGGGCATTCGCGGTGACTCCCATGCCGTTGGTCCAGGTGTGCGGCGTGAAGATGAGGTGGTGCTCCTCGGCGAGGATCGCCACGCGCCGCAGGCCCGTGATGCCGCCTACCAGGGCGGCGTCCGGCTGCACCACGTCGACCGCATCTGTCGTGATGAGGTCGCGCAGCTCGTGGATCTGGCGCGTCATCTCGCCGGCGGCGATGCGCACGTCGGTGGCCTGGCGCAGTGAGCGCATGCCGGCATGATCGGCGCGGTGCAGCGGCTCCTCCATCCAGTAGACCTTGAGACGCTCGAGCTCGCGCGCGACCACGAGCGCGTCCTTGAAGCTCCAGGGAGACTCGCTGTCCCACGACATGCGCCAGCCCTGGTTGCAGTCGACCATCAGCTCCAGCCGGTCGCCCACGCGTGCGCGCACCGACTCGAGCGCGCGCACGTCGTCGCGCCAGTCGCCGCGGTGGAAGCGCAGCTTGAGGGCCGCGAACCCCTGCGCCAGGTAGCGCTCGGCGGCTTCGCCCTGTGCCGCCGGGTCACGCAGCGTTCCCGAGGAAGCGTAGGCGCGCACCCGGTTGGTACGTCCGCCGAGCAGCTTCCAGCAGGGGGCGTTCAGGATCTTGCCGGCGAGATCCCACAGCGCGAGGTCGAGCGGCCAGCAGCGTCCGTAGTGAAAGTCGATGTTGGAGAGGATCCGGTAGTGCCGCTCGAGCGCGAGCGGGTCCTGGCCCACGAACAGCTGCTCGTGCCCCTCGAACCCCAGCATGCGATCGCCCGAGCCCACTCCGACGAGCCCGGTGTCGGTCGCGACGCGCACCACGGTGGCATCGAAATGCGTGCGGGGCTTGGTGTCCCAGCTGGCGTTGAAAGGCGGGTCGAGGTTCAGGCGATGGTGAGTGATCGCGATGGATGCGATCCGATGTGCGCCAGGGCCGGCCATGGGTCTGGAGCGTTCCATAGTCGGCCGCGGGGCGCAAAGCCGAGAAATTGACTACCGCTATCTGAAAAAGGCATCCAGGGGCCGGCCTCAGCCCCGGCCCCGGCCCCGGGCCCCGGCCCGGCCCGGCCGGCAGCGACAGATCCAAAATGGGCAAAGTAGATGATCATCTACTTCGTCCTGGTTAAGGCCCGCCGGAGGGCCACAACTCACCCAAAGTAGATGACTTTCTACCTTGTTCAAGTTGAGGCCCTCCAGAGGGCCTCAAAGAGCCCAACGTCGATGATTCTCTACTTTTACCGTCGGGGATATTGTCGCGCGGGCTCGAGCGAGTCCAACGGACCGGCGCACCGGCGCAGCGGCGCTTCCGCATGCGGGCGGCGCCTCAGGTCTCTCGAGGGCTCTTGCTCCGCCGCATGAGGCTCAGGGCCAGCACCGCGGAGGCCGTCATCAGGAACAGGCTCACCGCGTTCAGCACCGGCGTCGCGCCCTCGCGCATGCGGCCGTACATCATGATGGTGAGCGGCGCATCGGAGCCGACCAGCATCAGCGTGGTGTTGAAGTTCTCGAAGGACATGAGGAAGGCGATGGCGGCGGAGCCGATGATGGCGGGCCGCAGGTAGGGGAGCGTGATGTTCCAGAGCACCGCCGCGTGCGATGCCCCCAGGTTCAGCGCCGCATCCTCGAGGCTGCGGTCGAAGCGCTTGAGGCGCGCGCTGATGGTGAGCGTGGCTATCGCGACGATATAGGAGAACTGGCCCAGCACGACGAGCGGCAGCCCGGGGCGCAGGAAGTCCGCCTCGATGCCGAAGGTGTCGGAGCAGAAGTCCGCAAGCCGGCTGGCGAACGCCAGGATCGAGATGCCGAGGATTACGCCTGGGATCACCAGCGGCGTCAGCATCAGCATCGACAGCACGCCCTTGCCGGGGAACTGCTCGCGCTCCATCAGGAAGGCGTTCGCGGTGCCGACCAGGACCGACAGCGCCGTGACCCAGAGCGCGACGCTGCAGCTGGTCCAGATGCTCCCCAGCAGCTCGGTATCGTGGAACAGTCCGACACGCCCCTGCGCCTCGTTGCCGAAGAACCAGTCGAGCGTGAATCCATGCCAGGGCGGCGCGGGGTAGGCGGCGTCATTGAAGGCGAAGACCGCCACGACCGTGAGCGGCAGGAACAGAAAGAGCAGAAACGCGCCCACATAGAGCGCCGTGGCGGCGCGCAGCCAGGCAGGTCGTGGCAGGCTCGGGATCACACGCGCCTCATGACGTCGCTGAAGCGCTGGCCCGAGAGCTTGAGTCCCAGCCACACCATCGCGGTGGATAACGCCAGCAGCAGGAAGCCGAAGGCCGCCCCCTGTTCCCAATTGAAGCGGGTGATGAACTGCGTGTAGATCTGCTCGGTGAACCACAGCGAGTTCTTGCCGCCGAGCAAGGTCGGCGTCAGGTAGTTGCCGAGCGTCAGCATGAACACCACGATGCAGCCGGCGGTGATGCCGGGAGCGGCGTGCGGAATGACGATGGTGCGCAGGATCGCCCCGCCGCGTGCCCCCAGGTCGTAGGCCGCCTCGATGAGAGAATTGTCGAGACTCTCGAGGCTGCCGACCAGCGGCACCACCATGAAAAGCAACGACGTGTAGACGAGACCGACCAGGATCGTGGCGTCGTGATAGAGGAGCTCGACCGGCTCCGCGGTGATGCCTAAGTGCACCAGGATCGCCGGCAGGACGCCCGATTCGCGCAGCAGGATCATCCAGCCGAGCGTGCGCACGGTCTCGCTCACCCAGAAGGGTATGAGGCACACGACGAACAGCAATGCGCTCGTGCGGCCGCGCGCCAGCTTGGCGATGATCCAGGCGATCGGGAAGGCGACCAGCAGCGTGATCAGCGTCGCGGTGGCCGACAGCAGCGCGGTGCGCACGAACACGTGCCAGTAGAGCGGCTCGGTGAAGAAGGTGCGGTACTGCGCCAGGCTCGGCGTGTACTCGCGCGGCGCCACGCGCTCGCGGAACGAGAGCACCGCCAGGTCGACGTGCGGCAGGATGATGAGCGCGAGCAGCCACAGCAGCGCTGGCGCCAGCAGCAGCGCCAGCACCAGCCGCCGCGACCACCTGGCTCGTGCCGGGGCCTCGCTCATACCGCCGCGAAGGCGACCACCCGCTCGGGCTCGAAGCCGAAGCAGACCTGCGCCCCGGGGCGCAGATCGGCGAACGCCCCGGTCTGGGGCAGCGCGATGCGCAGCTCGCGGCGGCTGCGCGCTTCGCGCAGCAGCAACGCCGAGCTCGCACCGTCGAACAGCATGTCGGTGACCTGGCCGCTGTGCGCGCTGTGACCCGCGGGAAGCTCGGCGGGCGTACGCGCGAGCGTCATGGCCTCGGGGCGCACGTACGCCTGCACCGGCGCGCCGACGGCCAGCGCGGTGTGCGCGCGCGCCCGCACCTGCCAGCCGTCGCCGGCGTCGATCTCGAGGAGCGCGCCGTCGATGGCGCGCACCGTGCCGCTCAGGCGATTGCTGGCGCCGACGAACCCGGCCACGAAGGCGGTGGCCGGAGAGTAATACAGCTCCTGGGGCGTGCCGAGCTGCTCGAAATGGCCCTGATTCATGACGCCCACGCGGTCCGAGAGCACCAGCGCCTCGGACTGGTCGTGGGTGATGTACACGAAGGTGGTGCCGAAGGCGCTCTGCAGCTGCTTGAGCTCCACCTTCATGTGCTCGCGCAGCTTGAGATCCAGCGCGCCGAGCGGCTCATCGAGCAGCAGCAGCGTCGGCTCGAGCACCATGCTGCGGGCGATGGCGACGCGCTGGCGCTGCCCGCCGGAGAGCTCGTCGGTACGCTTCGCTGCCGCGCCGGCCAGCCCTACGCGCTCGAGCATCGCCCCGGCGCGCCGGGTGCGCTCGGCGCGGCCGACGCCGCGGCGCGCGAGCCCGAAGGCGACATTCTCGCCGACCGACATCATCGGAAAGAGCGCCAGGTGCTGGAACACCATGTTGACCGGACGGCGGTTGGGCGGGACGTGCGCCATGTCGCGGCCGCCGATGGCGATCGCGCCGCTGTCGGGCTGGATGAAGCCGGCGATCATCCGCAGCAGCGTCGTCTTGCCGCAGCCCGAGGGACCCAGAATCGAGAAGAAGCTGCCGCGCGGCACGCTGAAGGACAGCTCATTCACCGCGGCGTGCGCGGCGAAACGCTTGCTGACCGCACGCACCTCGAGGTCGGGCGCCGCCGCCGGCGCGGGCGTCGTCGCGCTGCTCAATCGGCTGCCTTTATCTTGTCGAGCACTTCGCCCTCGATCTCCTCGAGCCCCGGCGGTATCGCGGGGTACCACTTGATGTTCTTCAGGCCGTCGGGAAAGCTCTCGGCGAATTGCGCGCGCACGCGCGGGTCCATCAGCTTGTCGGCGCCCCTGGAAGCGGTGAAGTTGCCGATCGACTTCGCGACCAGGGCGGCGATCTCCGGGCGCATCACGAAGTTGATCCAGGCGTACGCGGCGGCGTCGTTGCGGCCGCGGGCGGGCAGCGCGAAGGTATCCATCCAGGCGATCGCGCCGGACTTCGGGTTGATGAACCTGATGGCGGGATTCTCGCGGTTGAGGAGCCAGCCGCCGGAGTCCCACATCATGGCGGCCCAGATCTCGCCGCTGCGCACCCCGTTGAGGAGCTGATCCTTGTTGTCATAGAAGAAGCGGAAGTTCGCCTTGCAGGCGGTGAGCGTCCTGCCGACCTGCTGCATGAGCGCGGTATAGGCCTTGGGGTCGTTATAGAGCGCGAACGGGTCGTGACCCGAAGCGAGCGCGAAGGCCATGAGTGTCGGACGCTTGAGCCGCACCGCCGTGCGGCCCTTGAGCTCGGGTCGGCAGAGATCCGTGTAGTCGGCGATTTTGGTGCGGGTGGAGTTGAAGATCAGCCCTTCGGTGCCCCACACGTAGGGCAGGGCGTAGAGCTTGCCGTCCACCGTGGCGTTCCTGCGGACCGCATCGACCAGCTCCGGCACGAACTCCTCGAGCTTCACCTTGCTCGGGTCGAGCGGCTTGTAGATGCGGAACTCCTGCTGCGCGCCGAAGATGCGGTCCTGCGAGGGCTGCGCCAGGTCGAAGCCGGCGCCCCCCGTGGCGCGCAGCTTGGAGATCATCTCCTCGTTGTTCGAGAGCGTCACCTGCACGTCGATGCCGGTCTCCTTCCTGAACTGCGCGATCACCTCGGGCGGCACGTAGCTCGCCCAGGTGATGATGCGCAGCGGCTCGGCGTCTGCGGGCAGGGCCGCGAGCAGCGTCAGCGTGAGGAACGCACGGAACATGTGGCGCACGGGTCTTATGCCCCCTGCCGGACTTAGCCGCTGTCGCGTTGACAGGCAAGTTTTTGGCGAGCTAGTCTGATCGAGTCCGGACATCTGGAAATATAACATCGCCCCAACCCCTTGTCGTCTGACCGCCGCCCGGAGCTGCCGCCGTGCTTGAAGTGCAGGGGCACCGCGGAGCGCGGGGCCTGTGGCCGGAGAACACGCTCGCCGGCTTTGCCCGTGCGATGGAGCTCGGCGTGAGCGCGCTCGAGCTCGATTGCGCCGTCACGCGCGACGGCGTAGTCGTGGTCACCCACGATCCGGAGCTCAATCCTGACCTGACGCGCGATTCGAGCGGACACTTTCTTACGAGTCCGGGGCCGCGCGTCGTCGAGCTGAGCTTCGCGGAGCTGCAGGCCTACGACGTCGGCAGGCTGAACCCGCGGCGTGCCTACGCGGCGCGCTTCCCCGACCAGCAGCCGCTCGACGGCGAGCGCATGCCGCGCCTCGAGGACGTGCTCGAGCTGGTGCGCGCGCGCGGCAACGGCGCGGTGCGCGTGTCGGTCGAAGTGAAGACCTTTCCGGAGGAGCCGGGACGCAGCGCCGCGCCGGCGACGTTCGCGGCGGCGCTGCGCGCGCTGCTCGAGAGCACGGCTACCGCGAATCTGGTGAACATCATGGCGTTCGACTGGCAGGTGCTGAGCGCCGTGCAACGTCTCATGCCGCAGGTGGCGACCGTGGCGCTCACCGAGGAGCAGCGCGGCGACGACACCGTGCGCATCGGCGCGCCGCAGCCTTCGCCCTGGCTCGGCGGGCTCGACCCGAGGGACTTCGGCAACACGGTGGTGAAGCTGGTGGAGGCGAGCGGCGCCGGCACCTGGGGGCCGGACTATCTCGACCTCGATCAGCAACGCATCGCCGCGGCGCACGCACTGGGACTGCGCGTCGTTCCCTGGACCGTCAATGCGACGGCGGACATGGAGCGGCTGCTCGAGCTCGGGGTCGACGGCATTACGACCGACCGCCCCGATGTGCTGCGCGAGCTGCTGGCGCAGCGCGGCCTGCCCCTGCCGTCGCCGGTCGCGGAGGGCGCGTGCGGATGAGTGGTGCCTGCGTGCTGGTGATCGACGGCAACCGCGCGGAAACCCGCGCGCAGCAGGTCGCCGCCGGCGGCTCGCCGAGCGGCGAGGGCTATGCGCGTACGCTCGAGGGGCTTGCCGGGGTGCGCTGCGAGATCGTGCGACCCGCGGACGGCGAGGTGCGGCTCGAGCGCGACGGCGGTCTCGCCGGCTACGACGGCGTGGCGATCACGGGCTCGGCGCTCAACGTCTACGACGGCGGCGTACACATCGAGCGGCAGGTGGAGCTCGCACGGGCGGCATTCTCGGCGGGCGTGCCGTTCTTCGGCAGCTGCTGGGGCATGCAGGTCGCGGTGACGGCCGCGGGCGGGCGCGTGCGTCCCAACCCGCTCGGGCGGGAATTCGGGTTCGCGCGCCGCATCGAGCTGAGCGATGCCGGACGGCGCCACGCGATGTTCGGCGGCAAGCCCGCGGTGTTCGAGGCGATCACCGTCCACCGCGACGATATCGGCGAGCTTCCGGACGGCGCGGTGGTGCTCGCGAGCAACGACATGGGCGTGCAGGCGATCGAGCTGCGCCACGGTCGCGGCCTCTTCTGGGGCGTGCAATATCACCCCGAGTACGGCTTCGCGGAGATTGCCGCCTGCGCCGTGCGCTATCGCGCCAGGCTCATCGAGGAGGGGCTGGTCGCCGACGGCGCCGAGCTCGACACCCTGGTCGCGGAGCTGCGCGCGCTCGAGCGGCGTCCGGCCGACCCACGCCTGGCGTGGAAACACGGCCTGGGGCCCGCCGTGCAGCTGCCGTCTCTCAAGCTCGCGGAGCTGCGCAACTGGCTCGAGCTGCAGGTAGTGCCGTACGCGAGGCGCCGCCAGGCGCTGGCCCTGGCGCGGAGCCGCTCGTGAGCTTCGCCGACCACCCGCAGTGCGCAGCCGCCCTGGCGCTCGCGCAGCAGCTCGCCGACGCCGCGCGCCGCATCGCCATGCGCCATTTCCGCACGCCGGTCGCCGTGCAGCGCAAGAGCGACGGCAGCCCGGTGACCGCGGTCGATCGCGAGATCGAGACGGGCATGCGCCACATGATCCACGCGGCCTTCCCGCAACACGCGATCCGCGGCGAGGAGTTTCCCGCGGAGGGGAGCGGCGAGTTCACCTGGCTGCTCGACCCGATCGATGGCACCAAGAGCTTCATCACGGGCTTTCCGCTCTTCGGCTCGCTGATCGCGCTGCTGCAGGAGGATCGGCCGGTGATCGGCGTGATCGAGGCGCCGGCGCTCGCCGAGCGCTGGGTGGGCTGCGAGGGCCGCGCGACGCTCTGCAACGGCAGGCCGGTGCGCACCAGCGAGCGCAGCTCGCTCGCCGATGCCGTCGTGTACACGACCACGCCCGAGACCTTCGGCGCCGAGGAGCGCAGGCGCTTCGAGGCGCTGGCGCTGCGCGCGGCGCTGCGCCGCTACGGCGGCGACTGTTATCTCTACGGCATGCTCGCCTCGGGCGCGTGCGAGCTGGTGATCGAAGTGCAGCTGAAGCCGCACGATTTCATGGCGGCCGTGCCGGTGGTGCAGGGGGCGGGCGGCAGAATCAGCGACTGGCGCGGCGCCCCCCTCATGAGCGCGAGCGACGGCCGCGTGGTGGCGGCCGCCAACGAGACGCTGTGGCGCGAAGCGGTCGCGGAGCTCGGTCTGATCTAACCGACGAGCGCCAGGTCGCCCTTGACCGCCGCGCGGAAGATGCGTGCGTAGGCGGCGGCGTCGGCGGGCTGCGGATTGCCTCCCGCGGACGGATCGAGCGCGGCCTCTCGGCCGATCGTCTCGGCGCTCGCGGCCGCCACGCCGATGTCGGCGAGCGTGTGCGGGATCTTGAGGCGCTTGCGAAAGCCGAGCACCCACTCGAACAGCGCGCCGAAGGGCTCGCCCTTGAGATCGAGCACGCGCGCGACGGTGGCGACGCGCGCCTCGATCGCCGGGCGGTTGTAGGTCATGACGTAGGGCAGGACGATCGCATTGGTGAGGCCGTGATGCGTGTTGAAGTGCGCGCCCACCGGGTGGGCGATCGCGTGCACGCCGCCCAGGCCCTTCTGGAACGCCGTCGCGCCCATGCTGGCCGCCGCCAGCATGCGCGAGCGCGCCTCGAGATCCGCGCCGTGCTCGCAGGCGCGCGGCAGATAGCTCTGAATGAGGCGCATGCCCTCGAGCGCAATGCCGTCGGCGAGGGGGTGAAAGCCCGGCGCGCAGAACGCCTCGAAGCAATGCACGAAGGCATCCATGCCGGTGGCCGCGGTGATCGAGGGGGGCAGTCCCACGGTGAGCTCGGGATCGGAGATCACGACGCCCGGCAACATCCGCGGATGGAAGATGATTTTCTTCTGGTGGGTCTCTTCGTTGACGACCACGCCCGCGCGGCCGACCTCGGAGCCGGTGCCTGCGGTGGTGGGCACCGCGACCACCGGCGCGATGCCAGCGGGGTCGGCGCGCGTCCACCAGTCGCCGACGTCCTCGAAGTCCCACAGTGGCCGCGTCTGTCCGGACATGAAGGCGATCACCTTGCCGGCATCGAGACCGGAGCCGCCGCCGAAGGCGATGACGCCGTCGTGCGAGCCGGCGCGGTAAGCGGCGAGCCCTTCCTCGATGTTGGCGGCGACCGGATTGCCGCGTACGCGCGCAAACAGCCCGGTACCCGGGACGAGGCCGCGGGCACGCTTCACCATCGGCGCATCGCGCAGCCCCTCGTCGGTGACCAGCAGCGGCCGGGCGATCCCGAGCCTGGCACAGGCCGCCGGCAGCTCGGCGATACGACCCGGCCCTGCCCAGACCGTGGTCGGATAGTTCCAGTTGGCTTTGAGAATCGCGCTCACGTCGTCACCCGCAGATGAAAGGATTTGGGCCGCGTCAGGTGCTCGTACCCGACCACCGAAAGCGTACAGCCGCGACCGGAGTCCTTCACGCCCACCCAGGCGAGCGCCGGATCGAGGTAGTCGCAACGGTTCATGAAGAAGGTTCCGGTCTCGATCTCGCCGCCGAGGCGCTCGGCGGCCGCCGCGTCCCGCGTCCATACGGCGGCGGTCAGGCCGAAGGCGCTGTCGTTCATGCGCGCGATCGCTTCCGCATCGTTCGCCACCCGCGCGACGCCGGCCACCGGGCCGAAGATCTCCTCGCGCATCACCGCTGAGTCCGCCGGGGCGTCCAGCAGCAGCTGCGGCGCGAGGTACGGCGTGCCGGCGCGGCTCAGGGGGAACTCGCGCTCATCGATTGCCGCCCTCGCGCCCGCGGCCAGCGCGGCGCGCACCTGCGCACGCACGCCGTCGGCGGCGGCGGTGCGCACCAGCGGCCCGAGCGTGGTCTGCGGATCGAGCGGATCGCCG
>JASHVF010000386.1 GCA_030039615.1 Gammaproteobacteria bacterium
CGCACGTCGGCGAGGTCGGCGACCAGCTCGCTCGAGGCGCGCGCCTCCGGGCGCAGCGTCGCCTCGCGCAGCCGCGCGCGCAGCGCCTCGAGACTCGCCGGCACCTGCGGCTCGGCGCTCATCTCAGCCGCCTGCGCCGCCCGCGAGCACCGCCCCCACCGAGCGCGCGAAATACTCGAGGTTCTCGCGCCGCAGCCCGGCGACGTTCATGCGGCTGTCGTCGACCATGTAGACGTGGTGCTGCGCGCGCAGCTCGCGCACCTGCGCGGTGCTGATCCCGAAGAGGGAGAACATGCCGTGGTGGCGCGCGATGAAGCTGAAGTCGCGCCGCGGACAATGCTCGGCGAGCGCCCGCACCACCTCGCGCCGCAGCCCCTGGACGCGCTTGCGCATGGTGTCGAGCTCCTCGAGCCACTGCGCCCGCAGCGCCGCGTCCGTGAGCACGCCGTGCACGATCGCGGCGCCATGGTCGGGCGGCATCGACCACAGCCCGCGCGCCAGGCGCACGAGCTGGCTCATGGCGGCGTCGGCCTGCGCCGCCGTGTCGCACACCACCCCGAGGGCGCCGGTACGCTCGCGGTAGAGGCCGAAGTTCTTCGAGCAGGAGACGGCGAACAGCACCTCCGGCAGCTCGGCCGTGAACAGCCGCAGCCCGAAGGCATCCGCCTCGAGGCCCTCGCCGAGTCCCTGGTAAGCCATGTCGATGAACGGCAGCAGCTGCCGCCGCTTCACCAGCGACAGCAGCTCGCGCCACTCCCCCTGCGACAGATCCGCGCCGGTCGGGTTGTGGCAGGAGGCGTGCAGCAGCACCACGGCGCGCGGCGGCAGCCGCTCGAGCGCCGCCGCCATCTCGGCAAAGCGCACGCCGCCGGTCGCGGCATCGTAGTACGGGTAGCGCTCGAGCCTGAGGCCGCTCCCCGAGAGCAGCGGCACGTGATTCACCCAGGTGGGATCGCTCACGTGCACCACCGAGTCGGGGGAGGCGTAGTGGATGAGCTCGGCGCCGAGGCGCAGGGCGCCGCAGCCCCCGGGACACTGGATGGCGCGCACGCGCTCGGTAACCAGCGCTTCGTGCTCGGCGCCGAGCACCAGGCGCGCCACCTCCGCGTTGAAGCCGAGGTTGCCGGCCGGCCCCACGTAGGTCTTGGTCGTCTGACGCGCGAGCAGCGCGCTCTCGGCCGTGCGCACCGCCGCGGGAATCGGCGTCTCACCACGTTCGTCGCGGTAGACGCCGACGCCGAGATCCACCTTGCGCGGATCGGGGTCGGCGCGAAACGCCGCCATGAGACTCAGAATCGCATCCGCCGAAATCAGCTCGAGCCGCTCGAACATGGTTTGACCCGCCCTGGTTGCCGGCCGCGCCGCCCGCCTCGCGGGGCGCAACGGTAGCACGCACCCGGGAGCGGTGCAGCTACTGGCCGACGACGAACACGCCCTGGGCGGTAATGCTGTGCTGCAAGCCGTCCTGGTAGGCGCGGGCTCTCAGGATGGAGGTATCCTTGAGGCGAATGGGCGCCGTATAGAGCGGGTCGGCGCGCCCGGGCTCGCTGCCATCGAGCGTGTAGTGAATCTCCGCCCCCGGCGCGGCTTGGAGCGTCACGTCGACCGGCACGGCAAACTCACCCCCGGCGGGCGCCAGCACGGGCGGCGCGAGCACCGCCCGCCCCGGCAGCGACTCGATCCAGCTCTGGAGCAACGCGACGCCGGCGGTGTCGATCGTCGCGCGCGCCAGCGGCGGCATCTTGAGGTCGCCGAGGGTGTCGACCCGCATGTAGGCGATCGAGCGCCAGATGTCGTGCGGCGCCACCACCCGCGGATGGTCGATCCCCTCATCGATCAGCACCGGACCATTGACGATGTACTGCCGCTCGGGCGGCGTGCTGTAGCGCGCATCGAAATAGGCCACCGTGCCCCCGGGGCGATGACAGTGGGCGCAGTTCGCATCGAGGTACGAGCGGGCGCGGTCCTCGAGACTGCGGGTGGCATCGTCGGATGCGGCGAGGCTCGGAAGTGACGCCGGCTGCACTCGCCCGAGTGGCGGGGCGAACAACCCGAGCGCGTTCCACTCCGCCAGCTCATTTCGCGCGCCGCTGCGGTAGGGATAGTCTCTGTTGAGCTGGCGGGTCTTGACTCCCAGCACCCCGCCCGCGCGGGCGTTGTGGCAAACGAGGCAGTCCTTGCGGCTCGGGTAGTACCACGACTGCCGGCGGCTGCCGCTCCCGGTCCTGACCTCCACGTCCTCCCTCAGACTGTCCGGCAACAGCTCGGCGTCGCTCTCGTCGGCACGCCATTTATAGACCACCCCGTAGACCTGTCCGCCGGGCGAGCACACCAGCAGCCGCGTCTCGAGGCGGCGCAGCGCCTGCGGGTTGTTCGCGTCGACGGGCAGCAGGAAAGTCTTGACGAACACCGTACCCGGCGGGAAGCGCCACTCATCGGAGGGAGAGAATGCGACCTTCGCGTCGGGGATGGCGACCAGGCGCAGCTTCTCGGCACCGTCCGACCAGAAGGGAACCACCAGGTCGTAGGGAATCAGCCCCGGGCTGGGCACGAGCGCCCGCGCGTCCGTGAACGCCCCCGTCTGCGACAGCAGCCGCGGCAGCTCGCCGCTGGCGCGCTCGGGCATGTTGAGGTAGGCCTTGGGTATGATCCGCGGCGCTGCTTCCGGCGGCTGCGGCGCGCCCGCCTGCGGCTGCTGCGCATGCGCGTGCGTCGCCGCGGCGCCGAGCAGCACCGCGGCAGCGACAACCATCAGTAGCCGCAACGTGTCCGCCCCGCCGCCGTGCACCGCGCTAGTTCGCCCGCGCGACGATGGTGACGCCCCACGGCTGGCGGCCCGCGGCAACTCGCGCGATCTCCTTGTCGAGGGACAGGTCGACGACTGAAACGTCATTGGAAGGGCCGTTCGCCGAGAACAGGTAGCGGCCATCGGGCGAGAGCGTGATGCCCCACGGCCGCGTTCCGACCTTGATCGTGGTCACGAGCGCAAAAGTCTGCGCATCCAGCACGGCGATCGTACCGGCGCGGCCCGCCGAGGCGTAGATGCGCTTGCCGTCGGGGGACACCTTGACGCTCATCGGCCGCGATCCGGCCGGCAATTCGATCACCCTGAGCACCTTGAGCTCACCCGTATCGATGAGGTTCAGCTGGCCGGTCGACTCCGAGGGAATGATGGCGAGATTGCTCCCCGGGAGGAACGCCACGCTCCGCGGCCGCGGCGGCACCTTGAAGTGGCCGGCGACCCGGAACGTACCCGTGTCGATCGCGTAGATGTCGCCGCCGGCCTCGCAGGTGATGTAGAAGCGCTTGCCGTCCGGGGCGGTGGCCGCGCCCTCGGGCTCCTGACCGACCGGGATGATGTGCTCCACCTTGCCGGAGCGGATATTGATGACGCTCGCGGTGGCGACATCCTCGTTCGACACGTACAGGCGCGTGCCGTCCTGGCTGAGTGCGAACTCCTCGGGGTCCGAGCCGGCATTGATCTTGCCCGTGAGCTTGCGCGTCGCCACGTCGATGACGCCGATCCCATCGGCAGACTTGTCGGCGTTGGCCGCTTCGTCGTCGTCATCCTTGTCCTGATGCCTGCGGAATATGGGGTTGCCCTGCGCATCGAGCTGCGGCGGCGGCTCGATCGGAGTGCCGCTCAGGGCGACGTACACCAGGCGTCCGTCGGGACTGGCGTGCAGACCGCGGGGGCGCTTGCCCGCGGGGATGGTCGCGACGGCCTTGAAGTCGGCGCCGCTGATCACGGTGATGTCGCCCGACTTCTCATTCGACACGAAGATCTCGTAGGCAGCCGTGGCGGCGGTGCCGCGACCGGGAGCCGCGAGCGCAGCGAGCGCAAGCAACATGCCCGCCGCAGGTGACAACAGACGATGGTATCTCAGCATTCGAGCATCTCCTCAGCCTGACCCGGACCAGATCTGTGCCGCCAGGCGCATCAGCTGCACGTCATTGTGCACTCCCAGCTTCTGCCGCACGAGCGACTGATAGTTGGCAACGGTCTTGCCGCTCACCCCGAGCCGTGCGCCGATCTCATCGAGGCCGAGTCCCTGCGCCCAGAGGCGCAGTACCTCCGCCTCGCGATGCGAGAGATCACTCAGGCGGCCGCCGCCGGTTGCAGCCGTGACGCCCGCCGCCCCCGTGCCGACCTCGCCGCTGGCGTAGGACTCGCCGCGCGCCACGGCGCGCACCGCCTCGATGAGCCTTTCGGGCGCGCTCGCCTTGCTGAGAAAGCCGGCGGCACCCGAGCGCAGGGCGCGCGACACGAAGATCGCCTCGTCGTGCACGCTGAAGATGAGCACGCGCGACTGCGGGCGGTGAGCGTGCATGCGCTTCATCGCCTCGATGCCGCTCGGTCCGGGCAGCGAGATATCCATGACGACCACGTCGGGCTCGAGCGCCTTGAAGGCCTCGTAGGCGGACGCCGAGTCGTCGGCCTCGGCGACTACCGCGATGCCGGGCGCGGACTGCAGCAGGTGGCGATAGCCGGTGCGCACGACGGGATGATCGTCGACCAGCAGCACCGTGATGGCAGCAGCGCCCGGGATGCTCATGCGGCTGCTTCCCCGATCGGCTCGGCGGGCACCCGAGCCAGCAGACGGAAGCCCGCCCGCGGCGCGCTCTCGAGCGACAGCGAGCCGCCGAGCGCGGTGACGCGCTCGCGCATGCCGACCAGCCCGAGCCCGGTGGGCGTTGCGCTCAGATCCGCCCCGACCCCGTCGTCGGCGATACGCACCAATGCCCCGCGCGGCTCCGCGCCGGCGCCGTCGACCCACTCGATACGGACCTCGACGCGCGTCGCGCTGGCATGGCGCGCACAGTTGGCGAGCGCCTCCTGCACGGTGCGGTACAGCACCAGCATGCGGGCCTCATCGAGAGCGTCGATGTGCTCATCGATCGCCAGCGACAGGCGCGCCGGCTCGAGCCGCGCGCGCCACAGGTTGGCGCAGTGCTCGATCGCCGCCGTGAGCCCGAGCTCGTCGAGCCCGACCGGACGCAGCTCGCGGATGAGCCGCGCGACGCTTTCGTGGACCAGATCGGTGCTGGCGATGATGGAGCGGGCGCGAGCGGCAATGTCGGGAGCGGCCGGCGGCGCCGCGTCCGCAAGCGCCGCGCGGATCGAGACCGCGTCGAGCTTGATGGCGTTGACGAACTGCCCGAGCTCGTCGTGCAGCTCCTGCGAAAGGCGCTTGCGCTCGTGCTCCTGCTGATCGACGAACTGCCGCGCCAGGCGCCGCTGCTCCTCGAGGGTGCGGGCGAGCCGCGCCTCAATCGCCAGCCGGGCGTCGAGCGCGCGCTGCGCGCCGCGCCAGCGCCGCGCCGCGAACCACGCCAGGCCGATCGCCAGCGACAGCAGCACGAAGGTCAGCTCGTCGAGCTGAAAGGATTCGGAGCGGCGGGTCCAGGCGAAGAATCTCTCGGTCCACTGGAAGTGAATCGCGAAGTAGCCGCAGATCACGGTCAGCGCCGCGACCACGGCGAGGTCGCCGAGCACTTGCGCGCTCGACTCGAGCTTCTTGTGCGACGTGAATGTCATGAGTGTGCCGTCGTTGACACAGATGTTGGCATGTTCGCACCACGCGCGCCGCAAGCGTGCCGGCGGCGCCGATTTCGGGAATTTCTCCCGAGACTTCTCGCGTCCATCCTTTTACCGTCCGGGCCAGGAATCAAGGCTTAGACGATGAAACACCCGCTGATTGTTCCCGAGAAGCGTGGCCGCCGCAGCCCCCCTCGATTGGCCGGGCCCGCCGTCATCAGCGCGTCGCTGCTTGCGTGGGCAGGCGGCGCGCGCGGCACCGAGGCCGCCGACGGCGCGGATTCACAGAACGCTCCCCAGCCACTGCAGCAGGTGGTCGTCACGGCCACTCCCCTGCCGGGCGCCGCGATCGACATCGACAAGATCCCGGGCAACGTGCAGATCCTGTCGGCGTCTGACCTGACGCGACAGGGCTCGGCCAGCCTCACCACGGCGCTCAACTCCAACCTGAGCAGCATCAGCATCAACGACGACGCCGACGATCCGTTCCAGCCGGACATCCTCTACCGCGGCTTCGAGGCCTCGCCGGTGCTCGGCACTCCGCAGGGCCTGGCGGTCTACCAGAATGGCGTACGCATCAACGAGGCTTTCGGGGACACGGTCAACTGGGACCTGTTTCCCGACGTCGCCATCGACCAGGTCGAGCTGGTCAGCGCGAGCCCGCTCTATGGGCTCAACGCTCTCGGCGGCGCGATCTCCGTCACCATGAAAAACGGCTTCACCTACCAGGGCTCGGAGGTGGAGCTCTCGGGCGGCTCATACGGCCAGCATTCGGCGGTCGCGCAGTTCGGCGTCAACTCCGGCCCGTTCGGCTTCTATGTCGCCGGCCGCGCGCTCGACTGGGACGGCTGGCGCGAGTTCTCGCAGGACCGGATTCGCACTCTTTATACCGCGGCCAGCTGGCACACCGGGTTGCTGACGCTCGATCTGAGCTATACGGGCGCACAGAACATCCTCAACGGCCAGGGTCCGGCTCCGGTGCAGGAGCTGGCGGTGAGCCGCTCGCTGGTGTTCACCGGGCCGCAGAACAACGTCAACGATCTCGGTTTCCTGACGCTGAACGCCGCCATGAAGCTGAGCTCGGCCTGGTCGCTGCAGGGAGTCGCCTACTACCGCCACTACTCGCAGAACGTTGCCAACGGCAATACCACCGACTACGAGGCGTGCCAGAACACGCCCGGCATCCTCTGCCAGCCCGACGGCGTCACACCGCTGACGAATGCGGCCGGACAGACCCTGCCGGATATCTCCGACGGCGGCACCGTCTACATCGGCGAGAACGATATCGAGCGAATCTGGGCGTATGGCCGCGGCGTCGCGATCCAGGCGAGCATGGACGATACGATCCTCGGATTCGAGAACCAGCTGAGCCTTGGCGCCGCGGTCGACTATGCACTGACGAGCTACTGGACCGCGGCGCAGATCGGCGTCATCAACTCGCAGCTGCTGGTGGAGCCCTCCAACCTGTTCGTCTATACGCCGGAGAACTCACCCGCGGCGATCGCCAATGGCGACCCCACTCCGGTCGATGTCGACGCAGTCGACCGCAACCGCAGCGTGTATCTCACCGACACCTTCAACGCCACGCCGGATCTGGCCTTGACCGCGAGCGGACGCTACAACATCGCCGACATCGATCTCGAGGATCAGCTCGGCACCAACCTCGACGGCAGCAATCGCTTCGTGCACTTCAACCCGGCCGTCGGCGCCACCTGGAAGCTCATCCCGGGCATGACCGCTTACGGCGGCTGGTCCACCAACACGCGCACGCCGACGGCGAGCGAGATCGAATGCTCCAATCCCCTCACCCCGTGCCTGCTGCCGACCAACCTGGCGGGCGACCCGCCGAATCTCCGTCAGGTCGTCTCGCACACCTCGGAGCTGGGACTGCGGGGCAAGCTGGCGCTGCCGCCGGGCGCGCCCGGCGAGCTCACCTGGAACGCGAGTGTGTTCCGCACGCTGCTGCACGACGACATCTACGGCATCGCGACCTCCGTCAGCCAGGGATTCTTCCAGAACATCGGCGATACGCGCCGCCAGGGCATCGAGCTCGGGCTCGGCTACCACGCCGAACGCTGGTCGGCCTTCCTCAACTACAGCCTGGTGCAGGCGACCTTCCAATCGGCACTCGTGGTTCCATCGCCGTCCAATCCCTTCCAGAACGCGGCCGGCAACATCCAGGTCGAGCCCGGCGACCGCCTGCCCGGTATCCCGGAGCATCGGGTGAAGCTCGGACTCGACTACGCCATCACCTCCGACTGGACGGTGGGCAGCACCCTGAACTACACGAGCAGCGTCTACTACGTGGGCGATGAGGCCAATCTGCTCGCCCCCATACCCGGCTATACGACGGTCAATCTGCACTCGAAGTGGCGGCCGGCGCCGCACTTCGAGCTATTCGCCTCGATCGACAATCTGCTCAACCGCAAGTACGCGACCTGGGGCATCCTCAGCGACCCCACGGGCATCGGCACGCCGGGAGTGCCGGTCAACGCGGTCACCAACGGTCCCGGCGTGAACAACCGCTTCCTGAGCCCGGCGGCGCCCTTTGAGGCCTTCGTGGGCGTACGCCTGTTATTCGGCTCGCCGTAACGGACCGCGCACCGCCGAGCCCAAGGTAGCCGCCGACAGCGCTGCGCCGCAGGGGTAACATTGCGGCACGTCCATGCAGCGCATTGCCAGAACACCCGCCAGCGTTGCCTCGCCCCTGGCGCGCGCCGCGCTCAGCGCCCTGCTGAGCGCTCTCTGCAGCGCCGCGCCCGCCGATCCCGCCGCGCAATCGCCCGCCGTACAGTTCGACGGCCAATGCGTGGAAGGTCTCGCCGAGGGCCGTCACCTCGAAACCAACTGCGCGCTCACCTGGACCGACAAGGACGGCAAGGTCTACTGCTTCAGCAACGAGGCGGCCAAGCTGACCTTCCTGCGGAATCCGCAGGCCAACCTCGCGAAAGCGCGCGACTTCATGGCCGCCAGCACGGTGCAATCGACCGAGGAGGCCATGCAGAACTTCTCGAGCGGCGATGCCGAGAGCGTCGTGAAGGGCGTGATCGAGGCGAACCTCAAGGCCAACGGCGGCCTGTTCGCGCTCGAGGATCCCCTCGACGGTGCGCGCCTGAAGCTCGCCTTCGACGGCATCGACTTCACGCGCACCATCGACGGCTACGGCTTCTTCCCGGACGTGAAGTTCCACGACCCGGCCGACGCGAACAAGCGCTGGCTCGTCGACTTCTGGGTGGCGCCGGCCGGCGGCATCCTCAAGGTGCAGGAAACCCGCATCTACAAGGCGCCGCTGCAGAGCGAGGGCAAGTGGCTGCTGATGGCGCGCGATCCGATCCCGTGGTGGTGGATTCCCGCTTCCGAGCACCCCGGACACCTCGCCGTGAAGCGAGGCTGGGAGGTGATGTCGGCCGTTGAGCAGGGCGCCCTCAGGGCGCAGGCGCAGAACAACGGCATCTTCAGGCTCAAGGACGACAAGACCGGCAAGGTGCTGGAGCTCGAGTTCGTCGATACCCACCAGCCGATCCGCCAGCTCGACAACGGGGAGTACTTCGCCTGCACCGACTTTCGCGCTGCCGGCACCAAGGATCAGATCTACGACATCGATTTCTGGGTGGTCGACCGCAACGGCACCATGACCGTCGAGAAGACCCGCGTGCACAAGGTGCCCGAGCTCAAGGACGGACAATGGGTCCAGGTGCCGCGCTACGACTGGAAGGAGCTCGGCAGCTCCCACGTCGTGCCTTAGCGGGAGCCGCCTCCCAGACGCCTCCACTCCGCCTCGGCCTGACGCAAATAGCTGCGCGGTGCGTCGAGAAACGTCACCAGTGACGTCGCGGTCGAGAAGCAGTAGAGCCTGCCTGCGTCCGGATCGATCCAGTTGATGGAGCAGTCCGCCGGGATGCGGACGCCGGCGGCCAGCCCGAGCGGGTCGTCGTTGCCGAACTCGCCGTGCATGACGCCCGCGGGGGGCACGACTGCCTTCCAGATCCCGGTGGTGGCGGCAGCCGCGGCCGGATCGCCCGGCGCCGGGAACGCTGCTGCCATGCAGGCGGCCGCGAACAGCGTCGGCAGCTGCGACGCGCAGCGCTGCGAGATCGCCTTCATCGTGCGAGTCATGCAACTACTCCCCAGGGACTG
>JASHVF010000387.1 GCA_030039615.1 Gammaproteobacteria bacterium
AGCCGACCTGTCCGGCGGGGATGCCCGCGGCGGCGAGGAGCTGCGGCACCCAGAGAATGATCCCGTAGAGTCCGATCTCCGCCCCGAAGTAGCAGCAGGCGAGCGCCAGCACCCGCGGGCTCACGAGAGCCGCGAGCGCGGCGTCGTGCGCCGGCGGCTCGCTGCGGCGCTCGGCAGCGAGCGTCTGCGTGAGCCACTCGCGCTCCGCGGAGTCGAGCCAGCGCGCCTTGAGCGGCGTGTCCGGCAGGAGTTTGAGCGCCGCGATGCCGAGTGCGAGCGAGGGCAGCGTCTCGGTGAGGAACAACCACTGCCAGCCGGCAAGCCCGGCGCGCCCGTCGAGCGCGAGGATCGCACTCGAGAGCGGGCCCGCGAGCGCGGTCGAGATCGGCACGGCGGTCATGAAGGTCGCGACGAGGCGCGCCCGCTCAGGCGCCGGGACCCAGTAGGTCAGGTAATAGATGACACCGGGGAAGAACCCGGCTTCGGCGACACCGAGGAGGAAGCGCAGGATGCAGAAGCTCGCGGGGCCTGCCACGAGCGCCATGGCGCCGGCGATGATCGCCCAGGTGATCATGATCCGGCCGATCCAGCGCCGTGCTCCCACGCGGTGCAGGATCAGGTTGCTCGGCACCTCGAACAGGCAGTAGCCGAGGAAGAAGATGCCGCCGCCGAGCCCGTAGACGTAATCCGAGAGCCCGAAGTCGCGGTGCATCTGCGCTGCGGCGAAGCCGACGTTGACGCGGTCGATGAAGGCGGCGAAGTAGAGCGCCGCGAGGAACGTGACGAGGTGCCGTCGCACCTTGCGAAGCGTGGTGGTGCGTGCGTCCAAGCGGCGGGCGAGCCGCGCGCGCCTAAGCGCGCGCCGCCGCCTCGAGCAGCGCCCGGTAAGACTCGAGCGGCGGCACCTTGAGCCCCGCCACCTTGCCCTGATCGTCCCAGCGGCGCACGCGCACCGCGTCCTGGTGGTAAGGCTCGCGCTCGAAGCGCACCACCTCCTCGGCCGACATCGGCCCGCCCTGGAGCTTGAGGGTATGCACCGAGGCGGAGCTCAGCTGCTTGAGATAGGCCGCATCGGTCGCGCACAGGTAGCGCTTGGCGGGCACGTGCAGACGCACCGGCTCGCTGACGCCGGCCGCGAAGTGCCGCGCCAGCCAGCGCGCGCCGACCACCTCGTGGCGTGCGTCCGCCTTCCAGTCGGCGAGATCGTCCGGAACCGCCTCGAGCAGGTGGCCGATGTCGTGCAGGAGCGCGGCGATGAGGAGCGGCTCGGGGGCGGACTCCATCTGCCCAAACCACGCGGCCTGCAGCCCGTGCTCGGTCATCGATACACGCTCGCCGAAGTAGGCGCCGGCGCCGCGCGCGGCATAGATCGCCAGGATATCGTCGGCGACGCTCACGAGGCCGCCGCCGCGGTCTTCACGGCCGCCGCCCGCAGATTCAGCAGGTGCAGATAGCCGGCGCTCGCCGCGGCCATCGCGCTCACCGCCGCGAGCGCCACGAACACCCCGCGCCAGCCGAAGTTGACCGCGACGCGCGCCACGCTGTCGCCGGCCAGCACGCCGCCCAGGTAACCGATGCCGTCGATGATCCCGGAGGAGGCCGCGCTCGCCTGCTTGCCGCCGAAGTCGAGCGCGAACGCGCCGCCGAGGTACGAGTAGGGTCCGAGGAGCGCAAAGAACACGACCGCGATGAGCGTCACCGAGAGCAGCGCGCCGGCTGCGCCGGAGGGCGCCGAGGTGAGCGCGAGCAGTGCGAGAGCGCTCGCCGCGAGCCCGAGCGTCATGAGGAGCGAGCGGCCGTTGAGTCCCAGCCGGTCGCTGAGCCACCCCGAGAGCAGCACCGAGACCGCGCCCACGGCCGGGAAGATCGCGCTGATGCGCGCCGAGTCGCTCACGCTGTAGCCGACGTAGTCGCGCAGGTACAGCGGGGTCCAGGTGTTGAAGGTCTCGCGCACGATCGTGCAGCCGAAGGACAGCAGGCACACGAGGATGAACGCGCGGCTGCGCAGCAGCGGCACCAGGAGCGCCGCCACGCTCACGGGACGCGACTCACCGCCGCTGAAGAGGTTGAGCGGGTTCGGCTCGGCCTCCGCGTGTCCCTCCTCGATGCGCGACTCGCGCAGCCACAGGAGGTTCGCGAGCCAGGCCACGGCCGCCACGACGCCCGCGAACACGAACAGCGCGTGCCAGCCGTAGTGGTGCTCGATGAGCCGGCCCATCTGGTCGCGCGCCGCGGCATCGCCCACCAGGTAGCTGATGCTGAGGATGCCGACGATCGAGCCGTAGGCGGAGTAGTTGAACCACTTCGACGACACCTTGATGAGGCCCGCCCAGCCGACCGACTGGGTGAGGCGGTTGCCGATCCAGGCGAGCGTGAACACCGGCAGTCCGCCGCCGGCGGCGAACAGCAGCGTGAAGGCCGCCGCGCCGCCGACGCCGATCAGGAAGTTGCGCCGCCCGCCCCAGTAGTCGCCGAGGCCGGTGAGGAAGAGCTTTCCGAGCGCATAGGCGAGCACGCCGAGGGACACGATCGTGCCGATGTGCACCAGCGCCTCGGCATGGCTGTAGCCGCGCGCAGCGAGCTCGTCCGCGAGCAGCGGTGTCGCGACCGAAAGATCCGCGCGGCAGTAATAACAGGCCGCGTAGCCGCAAAACAGCAGCACCACGGTGCGTGTCTGGGCCGAACGCAGCGTCATCGCAGGAGCGGCTGGGATTCGCGGGCCGCGGCCGCGCGCGGCGTGCGGGCGTCAGTCTTGGGGCCGACTTTCACGGAGGTCCTCGCGGTGCGTCGCGCAGGACCCGATACTAGCGGAGGCGACGGTTTGAATCACGCGGTGTCGGACGCACCCGGCACACACGCCCGCCGCCTCGGCAGGTTCGAGAGATCAACGGTAGTAGCCGTGCATCACCACGACCGGCGCCGGGACGTAGGCGCCGGCGTAAACGTGCGGGCGTCCGGCCGGCACCACCACGCAGCCCGAGAGGGCCGCGGCGGCGCCAAGGGCGATCAGCAGTTTGACGATAGTGCGCATGGTCCGATCCTCCGTATTCACCTGAGTGTCAAAACGCGGCGGCAACCGCGGCGCTGACAGCGCCGCGCCGCGCCAGGCGCGTTCAGGGATGGTTAAGCCCGGGAGGAAGTCAGTCGCAGTGGCGGTGTGAGCGGCACTCGGCGCCCGCCCGCGGGCGCATGTAGATCAAGCGCCCCGCGCGCACCGTGTAGCGCACGCGCGCGAACGCCGTGGGGTCCTTGGCAGGGTCGTCTTCGAGCACCACGAGATCGGCGGCTGCTCCAGGACGCAGCGTGCCGCTCTCGCCGGTGAAGCGCCGCGCGGGATTGGTGGTGAGACTCGCGAGAATCGCGCGCCAGCCGATCACGCGGCTCATGAGCTCGAGCTCGCGCGTGGTGTCGTAGACGTCGATGTAGCCGACGTCGGTGCCGAAGAGGATCAGGCCGCCGGCCTTGGCGAACGCGCCGAGCTGCTGGGTGGCGACCTGCTCCACCTGCGCGGTCGCCTCGACCGTGGAGCCGGCCTTCTTCTCCTCCACCTCGAACAGCGTGAGCGTTGGGACGAGCGCGATCTTGTGGGCGCGTAGCCGCGCTGCGAGCTGCGGGCTCCATGGGCCCATCATGGGCGCCGCGTGCGCCAGCACGTCGACGCCGCTGCCGAGCGCGATCTCGACGCCCGCGGCATTCGAGGGATGGGCGAAGGCCGGCTTGCCGGCGCGATGCGCCTCGCGAACCACGGCGCTCGCGATCTCGGGAGGCATGGGCAGCACGCCAGCGTCGCCCCCGACGATCGCGCCGGTGAAGATCTTGACGCCGTCGGCACCTGCGGCCAGCTGGCGGCGGGCGCGCTCCGCTGCTTCTGCCGCGTTCGCGACCTCGAACGAGGGGAAGTGATGCTCCTCGAGATACTGCCGCACGTATACCGGCGTGCCGTGCTCGGGAAAGAACGGATCGCCGACCGTGAGGATGCGCGGACCGCTCACTTCACCGGAGGCGATCCGCGCGCGGATGCGCTCCGTATTGGTGAGCAGCGAGGCGACGTCGAATACGCTCGTGAACCCGTAGCGGGTCAGCATCGACTGAAGAGCGGACCCGAGCTCCCGGGCGCTGCGGGCGTCGGCATCGAGCAGCGGGGGCGTGAAGATGTGGACGTGCGAGTTCCAGAAGCCGGCGACCACCACGGCGCCCTTGACGTCGATCGTGTTCGCATCCGCCGGTGCGGCCGGCACGCCGGTGGCGGCGCGAACCGACACGATGCGCCCGTTGCGGATGACGAGCGTGCCGGGGTCGATGGCGGAGGCTTCGGGGGATGCGTAGATGCGCGCATTGACGATCGTCAGATCGCCGCCCTGCGGGTCGCTCGCCGCACCGCTCGCGCGGACGGCGTGCGCCGCGAGGCCGAGCGCGAGGCCCACGGTCAGCGCGGCCGGAAGCGCTCTCACTTTGCGACGCACGGCGGGTTCATCCAGGTGTACCAGGTGCGCGACACTGTATATCGAGGTGTTAAAGACCGCGTAACGATTTTTGCTTAGGATGACATCGATCGACACGGGGAGTGCCATCATGCTCACGCTCTATCACCGCCCCAACACCCGCTCGACGCGCTTCATCTTCCTGCTCGAGGAGCTCGAGGCGCCCTATACGATCCGCACCGTGGCGACCCGCACTCGCGAGGGTGGCGAGGTCGATCCGGCGAATCCCCATCCGCTCGGCAAGGTGCCGGCGATCTCCGATGACGGTGTCGTGGTGTTCGAATCGGTCGCGATCGCGCTCTATCTCACCGACAAGTTCCCGAAGAACCGCATCGGCTATACGCTCGATGAGCCCGAGCGCGGCGCGTACCTCAGCTGGCTCGCCTACTACGCGGGCGTGATCGAGCCTGCGTTCCTCTCGAAGTTCATGGGCTGGCAGGTGCCGCGTGGCACGGCGGGCTGGGTGGCGGTGGAAGAGGCGATGGCGGCCGTGATCGGGCGCCTGTCGCAGACCCCCTACCTGGCGGGCGAGCGCTTCACGGCGGCGGATGTGCTCTACGGAACCTCGTTCGCGATGTTCGCCAAGAGCCCGCTGCTGCCGCCGTCGCCGGTGATCGACGACTACATCAGGCGCGTCGTGACGCGGCCCGCGTTCGCGCGCGCGATGGCGAAGCAGAGCGGTTGAGCTTGACCGACAGAGTGAAATTGCTGCGGCTCGCTTACCGGCCGCCGTACGACTGGGCGCACATGAGCGAGTTTCTGGCGCGGCGCGCGCTTGCCGGAGTCGAGCGGGTCGACGCCGCCGGCTACGCCCGCACGCTCGCACTTGCGGGCGGGCACGCGCTGATCGCGGTGCGCCCGCTCACCCCGGTGAACGCACTCGAGCTGCGCGTCGCGGGGGCGCCGCCGGGCGCACTGCTGCCGCTCGCCGCC
>JASHVF010000043.1 GCA_030039615.1 Gammaproteobacteria bacterium
CTGGTCTTCCGCCATCTCGAGCCCTACGCGATGGACCTGTGGCGCGAAGACCTCCTGGCGTTCATGCCGACGGCCGTGCCACGTGCGGTGCTGCAGCACCGCACGTTCTTCGGCGGCCTGTATCAAATGCTGGTCCTGACTCGCGGCGGCTGACATGGCCGCGGAAGCGATCGAGCGTTATACGGCCGATGTGATCATCCTCGGCGCCGGCGGGGCCGGTCTGCGCGCCGCGCTGGCGATCGCCATGCGTCAGCCGGCGGCGCGCATCGCGCTCATCTCCAAGGTCTACCCGATGCGCAGCCACACGGTCGCCGCCGAGGGCGGCGCGGCCGGCGTGACTCAGTCGCACGACAGCCTGGACGCGCACTTTCACGACACCGTGAGCGGCGGAGACTGGCTGTGCGAGCAGGACGTCGTCGCCTACTTCGTCGAGCACGCGCATGAGGAGCTGGTGCAGCTCGAGCACTGGGGCTGCCCCTGGAGCCGCACCGGAGACGGCCGCGCTGCGGTGCGCGCCTTCGGCGGCATGGCGATCGAGCGCACCTGGTTCGCCGCTGACCGGACCGGCTTTCACATGCTGCATACGCTGTTCCAGACCTCGATCCGCTATCCGTCGATCCAGCGCTTCGACGAGCACTTCTGTGTCGACCTCGTGATCGACGACGGCCGCGTGCAGGGCGTCCTCGCGGTCGAGATCGCGAGCGGCGAGTTCCGCCTCATCGCCGCCAAGGCCCTGATCATCGCCACCGGCGGCGCCGGCCGCGTATTTCGCGACAACACCAACGGCGGCATCGTCACGGGCGATGGCATGGCGCTCGCGTACCGCCACGGCGTGCCGTTGCGCGACATGGAGTTCGTGCAGTACCACCCGACCTGCATGCCGGGCACGGGGCTGCTGTTCACCGAGGCCTGTCGCGGCGAGGGTGGCTTCCTGCTCAACAGCGAGGGTTACCGCTATCTGCAGGACTACGGCCTCGGCCCCGCGAGCGCGGAGCCGCGCAACAAGGCGATGGAGCTCGGTCCGCGCGATCGCCTGAGCCAGGCTTTCTGGCACGAAAGCCGCAAGGGCCGCACGCTCCACGGTCCGCACGGCGAGTACGTGCATCTGGACCTGCGCCACCTGGGCGAGCGCAAGCTGCGCGAGCGGCTGCCGCAGATCCGCGAGCTGGCCCTGACCTACCTCGGCATCGATCCGGCGCGCGCGCCCGTGCCGGTGCTGCCGGCCGTGCACTACACGATGGGCGGCATCCTGGCCGACGGCCGGACCGCCGCGCCTCTCGCGGGCCTGTACTCGGCGGGCGAGTGCTCGAGCGTCGGCATCCACGGCGCCAATCGGCTCGGCTCGAACTCGCTCACCGAGCTGCTGGTCTTCGGCAAGGTCGCGGGCGAGCAGGCGCTCGCCTTTGCGCAGGGCGTCGGCCACGGCGCGCCGGCGCGCCTCGGCGCGCTGGCTGAGGCGAGCCGCGCCGCGGCGCTCGAGCCGCTGCAGCGCACGGGGAGCGGCGAGCGCCTGGCGACATTGCGCAACGAGTTGACACGCACCATGCAGGAGGGCTGCGGGATCTACCGCAGCGCGCCCTCGCTCGAAGCGACCTGCGCCAGGCTGGCGCAACTCAGGCAGGCCTGGCACGGCGCGCAGCTCGACGACCGCTCGCGCAGCTGGAACACCGAGTGGCTGGCGTTGCTCGAGCTCGGCTTCCAGCTCGACGTGGCGCAGGCGATGGCGCATGCCGCGCTGGCGCGGCGCGAGTCGCGCGGCGCGCACCAGCGTCTCGACGCGGGTTGCACCGAGCGCGACGACGCCCTCTTTCTCAAGCACAGCCTGGCGTACCACGACCCGGCGGGCGGGCCGCCGCGCATCGAGTGGAGCCCGGTGACCATCACGCGCTCGGCGCCGGGCACGCGGGTCTACGGCGCCGCGGCCGAGCGGGCCGGAGTCACCCTCCATGCCTGAGCCGGCGCGTGCAGCCGCGCGCAGCATCACGCTCGAGGTGCTGCGCTACCGTCCGGAGATCGAGGCGGCGCCGGTCTGGCAGAGCTACGTGGTGCCGTTCAGCGAGGACCTGTCCGTGCTGCAGGCGCTGCAGCACGTCAAGGACGAGCTCGATGGCTCGCTCAGCTTCCGCTGGTCGTGCCGCATGGCGATCTGCGGCAGCTGCGGCATGATGATCGACGGCCGGCCGCGGCTCGCGTGCCAGACGTTCCTGCGCGAGCTGCTGCCCGGGCCGGTGCGCCTCGAGGCACTGGCGCACTGGCCGATCCAGCGCGATCTGGTGATCGACGCCAGCGGCTTCATCGCCGGGCTCGAGCGCATCAAGCCGTATCTGATCCCGAGGCAGCCCCGCCCGCTCGCGGCGGGCGAGTACCGCCAGTCGCCGCACGAGCTCGAGCTGTTCGAGCCCTACAGCGCGTGCATCAACTGTCTGCTGTGCTACGCGGCCTGCCCCCAGTTCGGGCTCGACCCGGGGTTCACCGGACCGGGGCTGCTCGCGCTGCTGCACCGCTACAACGCGGATTCGCGCGACGGCGGGCGCGCGCAGCGCATGGCGGCCGTCAACGCCGAGCACGGCGTGTGGAGCTGCACCGCCGTGGGCTACTGCTCGGAAGTCTGTCCGAAGGCCGTGGATCCGGCGCACGCGGTGAACCAGAACAAGGTCAACTCGGCAATCGACTATCTGCGCCATCTGCTCGCGCCGCGCGGAGCGCCGCCATGAGCGGCGCGCCCGCCGTGCGCCGCCCGTACTACCGGCGGATGGGCCGCTGGTGGCAGCGTGATCCCTTCTTTCGGCGCTACATGTGGCGCGAGGCCACGGCGCTTGCGGTGCTGGCGTACGCGCTGGTGCTGACGCTCGGCATCGTCTGCCTGGCGCTCGGCGAAGCGGCGTGGCAGGTCTGGCTCGCCGCGCTGCGCAGCCCCGCCTCACTCGCGCTGCACGCGGCGCTGCTCGCGGCCATGGTGCTGCACACCAAGACCTGGTTCGAGATCATGCCCAAGACGATGCCGATGATCTTCGTCGGCGAGCGGCGCCTCGCCGCGACGACCATCACGCGCTGCGGCTGGGCGGCGGCGGCCATCGCGACGCTCGCGCTGCTCGCGCTCGCCGCGGGGTGGCGCCCGTGAGCAGCGGCACGTCCCCCCCGGCCCGCTCCCACGCGCCGATCTTCTGGCTGCTGTTCGGCGCCGGCGGCATGCTGTCGGCGCTGTTCGGTCCGGCGCTCGTCTTCATCACCGGTATCGCCGCGCCGCTCGGCATCGTGATCCCTCACGACCTGCTCAGCTACCCGCGCGTTCTCGCTCTGTCGCAGCATTGGGCCGGCAAGAGCCTGCTGTTCGTGATCGTTGCGCTCTTTGCCTGGCATGCGGCGCATCGGTTGCTGCACAGTCTGCACGATCTCGGCCTGCGCATCGGCCCCGCGACGCGGCTGCTGTGCTATGGCAGCGCCTCGCTCCTCACGCTGGTGTCGGCGGCCGGCTTGCTCGCGCTCGGGTTCTGAGCCGTGAGCGGCGCGGCCGCCGCTCACGGCGCCGTCGGCTGCGCCGCGCGTCCGGCGGCGCGCTGCTGCCGCCAGATGCGCAGGATTTCCCCGATATGGAAGTTGAACAGCCGCCGGGGCCAGAAGAGCTCGCGCTTGTCGCAGACGGTCGACATGCTGTAGCGGGCGATCTCGCCCCTGAGGCTACTCTCGGCGCCCGGGCGCTCGGGCTCTGACTCCAGGCGCGCGCGCAGCACGCGCGCCGCCGCGATACCGCGCGCCACCCGACGCGCACGGCGCGCCGACAGCCGCCCGTAGCGGAGCTTGAGCGCATTGAGCCGCTCGGCCGCATCGTAGGTCGCATCGACGAGCTCGCGCCGGCTCATCCAGCGGGTCTCGTAGTTGAGGATGTACTCCCAGCTCGGCTGCAGCAGCAATTGACGGTGCTCCTCGAGGGTGCGCGCGAACAGGCGGTAGCCGAAGCGCTCGGGTTCCTCGAAACCGCGGCTGCCCGGGTCGATGAAGGGGCCCATCGGGGAGATGAAGCACGAGAGGCGCGAGTCGCCGAGGCGGAACAGGCGCTCGCAGTAGTCCACGGTGCCACGCACCGACTCGGCCGTCTGCGCCGGCAGCCCGATCATGAAGAAGACGTCGACCCGCGTGCAGCGCAAGCGCAGGGCCTCGACGAACGCTGCCTCCATCTCGGCGGTGGTGTAGCCGGCCTCGCCTTCCTGGGCGTCGCGCACCGCCTGCTCGTGACTCTCGGGACTGAACTCCATGCTCCAGCGCGCGAGGCTGCGGTCGATGCGCCTGAGAAAGTCGAGCGGCGGCAGCGCGAAGAACTCGAACACGATCTCGTTGGGGATCGCCGCCGCCTGCAGCCGCTCGAGGAGCTCGTGCGCGTAGTCGACCCCGCCCTGCAGCGGGTCGCCGATCAGCATGAGCGGGCCGCGCGACAGGCGGGTGAGCGCCTGCGCATTGGCAACCAGGCTCGCGGGGCTGCGGAACACCGGCCGCGCCCGCCGCGTCAGGTGCGTACACGAAGTCTGCGAGCTGCCACAGGTCACGCACTCGTAGCTGCAGCCCTTGACCGTCAACACCGCGGTGATGGGGTTGTTCCACCAGCCGTTGAACGGCAAGGCGCTCTGCAGGTCCCGATGGCGCAGCACCATCTGCACCATCAGGTCGGCACGCAGATCGGCGTAATCGAGAGTCGTCGGCAGGTAGGCGTAGGGGTTGACGTGTACGGCTCCCTGCTTCTTCCAGGCAAGATTCGGGATCGCATCGAGGGGTGCCCCGGTGCGCAGTGCCGTCAGCAGCTCGAGCAGCGGCCCCTCGGTACTGTCGCCCAGCAGGACGAAGTCGACCTGAGGATAGCCAATCAGCTCACGATGGTAGTAGGTCGAGGACAGGCCGCCGAAGATCACCGGCACCTCGGGATGAGTCTCCTTGACGATGCGTGCCACCTCGAGCGCGCCATGTGCGTGCGGCAGCCAGTGCAGGTCGATGCCCACCGCACGGGGACGCTGCCGGGCGAGGAACGCCGGCACGTCGAAGCGGCGCGAGTTCATCATGCGCAGCGCCAGGTTCACGACGCGCGTGGTCAGGCCGCGCTCGTGCAGGTAGCTCACGATGGTGAGAAACCCGATCGGATACATCTCGAACACGGTGGACGAGGGCACCATGTCGCTCACCGGGCCATAGAGGATCGCGCGCTTGCGGAAGTCGTAGACGCTCGG
>JASHVF010000044.1 GCA_030039615.1 Gammaproteobacteria bacterium
CGTTGTGCACGCGCGGCGAGCGCCGCACGGGCGAAGGCCAGCACGTAGTCGACGTCCACTTCGCGGAAGCTCTCGCGCGAGCCGGCGCGCGCGATCGTCGTACCGAGGCAGCATAGAGCCACGTCGCAGGTAACGCCCTGCAGCTGCGCCTCCAGGCGCTCGAACTGCACGATGCGATTGGCAAGGCGCGCGTGCTCACGCGGCAGCGGCCGCCGGGTCACCGCGATCACGCGCGCGAAGTCCCCGGCCTCGATGAGCGCATCGAGTACGTAGCCACCCGTGAGGCCGCTCGCGCCCGCGAGCAGCGCAACCTTCGGTTGACCGTTCGACATCGGGTTCCCCGTCACCGCGCAGGCGTTGTTCTCCCTTGAGCTTAGCGAGGGTGCATGGGGTGCGGCAACCAGCAGCGCGAAGAGGCTAAATTCTTACAAAGCCGCTTGCTACAACCCGAGCTGAAGCTGCGCGCCCGCGGGCCCGGGCCGCTCGAAGCGCGTCGTATCGAGCGCGGCGCGCTCGCGCGAGTTGAGATTGAGCCGCTGGCAGGCCAGCTTGAAGCGGCTGCGCAGCAGCAGCGCGTACGGCCCGGTGCCGCGCATACGTGAGCCGAAGTTCGGGTCGTTGTCGCGCCCGCCGCGCATCTCCTGGATCAGCGCCATGACGTGCGCGGCGCGCTCCGGGTAGTGCGCCGCGAGCCATTCCCTGAAGAGGTCCTTGATCTCGTAGGGCAGACGCAGCAGCACATAACCCGCCCAGTGCGCCCCGGCCGCGGCGCAGGCCTCGAGGATGCTCTCCATCTCGTGGTCGGTGAGCGCCGGAATCACCGGTGCCACCATGACCCCGCAGGGCACCCCGGCCGCCGCCAGCGCGGCGAGCGTGCGTACCCGGGCCGCCGGCGAGGCCGCGCGCGGCTCGAGCCGGCGCTTGAGCTCGTCGTCGAGGCTCGTGACCGTCATCGCGACGCTCACGAGATTGTCGCGTGCCAGCGAGGTGAGCAGATCGAGATCGCGCAGCACCAGCGTGTGCTTACTGAGTATCGCGACCGGATGCCGCGTCCGCTCCAGCACTTCGAGGATCGAGCGGGTGACGCGCATGTGCCGCTCGTCCGGCTGGTATGCATCGGTGTTGATGCCCAGCATGATCGGCTTACAGACGTAGCCGGGGCGCGACAGTTCCGCCTCCAGCAGCTTCGCGGCGTCAGCCTTGTAGAAGAGACGGGTCTCAAAGTCGAGACCGGGCGAAAGACCGAGGTAGGAGTGCGTCGGCCGCGCGAAACAGAAAATGCAGCCCGTGGAGCATCCACGGTAGGGGTTGATCGACTGATCGAATCCGACGTCCGGTGAGTTGTTGGTGGTGATGATGCCGCGCGCCTTGTCCGGCTCCAGCGTTGTTGGAACAGAGTCCGGTTGCTCCTCCATGTACCAGCCGTCGTCGACCGCCGTGATCTGCTGCGCATCGAAGCGCGGCGGAGGATTGGAGAGCGCCCCGCGGCCCTTCAGGGCGCGAGGGCGGTCGTTCATGCGGGTCATGCGATACTGTAAACCCATACAGTATCGACGAGTCAATGGCCCTCTAACCGGCATGCGGCCGGCGTGCCTCGCCTACTTCACGAAGCGCAGCGCGAACGGATAGCGGTAGTGCACGCCCTCACTCGCCTTGATCGCCGCGATCAGGGTGAGGGCGATCCAGGCGATGAAGACCAACAGGCCGAGCAGCAGTCCTATGTAGATCACCCTGGCGATCTCACTCACTAAGCCCGCCAGAGAGACGGTGATGTTGAAATTGAGACTCTCGAGTGCCTGCTCACGCACGAACGCAGACTGTTGGCGCTTGTTCAGCCACACGAGCCATGGTCCGGCTACGTTGCCGACGAGCGGCATGGCTAACCACAGGAACCAGGGACCCGACACGTCCGTGACGAGCGGCACGGCGGGCAGGACGAGCAGTGCAAGCCCGGCGAAAGCCGCGAGGTGGGCGAGCATTCCCCAGGTACGCTCGTTGTCGCTGGGCGCCGGACCTGCGCCGGGCTCGGCCATCTGGACTCCTCCCCACTGCCGGGAGCCTCGCGCGGCGTGACGCCACAGGCCCCCGCCCGTCCGAGCGTAGCACGCGTCGAGGCAATTCATCGCGGCGCGCCGCGTGGCATGATCGTCGGTCGTGGAGCCCCTCGAGCATGACAGCGCCTCAACCCGCCTCGGCACCGCCGCCGAGCTGCTCGGCTACCTCGCGGTGGCTCCGCTGCTGGTATGTTTCGCGGCCGTGGCGGCGCTGCCCGAATACCCGCAGCGCGAGCTCGCACAACGCGCGGCGGTGGCCTGGGGTGCGGTGCTGCTGACCTTCTCCGGTGCGGTGCACTTCGGACTCGCTCTCGCGGGCCGCGCCCCGGCGGGCGCGGCGCGCCTGGCAGCCGCGGTGCTGCCCGGAGTGATCGCCGCGGCGGCGGTCATCATCGGCGGCCAGCGCGCGCTGGCGCTGCTCACGGTCGGCTGGGGCGTCTTCTGGCTCTACGAGCACCGTGTGATCGGCGCCGCGCTGCCCGCCGCTTACCTCAGTCTGCGGCGGAACCTGAGTCTCGCGGCCTGCACACTGCTCGCCCTCACCATGATCGCCTGCGACTCCGCCGGCCTGCTCTGATGAGCGACGACCTGTTCACCACGCCCTGGCTGCGCTGGGTCGTGACAGCGGCAATGCTCGCCGGACTGTGCCTGCTCGGCTTCCTGGTGCTCGACCCGTTCATCGTGCCGGTCGTGTGGGCGGCGATCCTCGGCTTCGTCACCTGGCCCGGGTACGAGTGGCTGCGCGGCAAGTGCCGCGGCCGCGGCACTCCCGCGGCGCTGGGCATGACGCTGGTGGTGAGTGCCGCGGTCATCGCGCCGCTCGCCTGGCTCGCCGTGGTGGTGCGGCTCGAGCTGGCGCACCTCTACCACGCCACCCAGAGCATGCTGGCCGGCGGTGCACTTCCGCCGGCGGTACTGAAGCTGCCGTGGATCGGCGATCAGCTGCGTGACCTGGCAGCGCGCGCCGCGCAGGATCCGCACGCCCTCGGAGCGGAGCTGCGCAACATCACGGATCACTCCCTCGACCAGATCGGGCACATCGTCGGCAACATCGGCCGCAACGTCGCCAAGCTGCTGCTGACCGTCGTGAGCCTGTTCTTCGTCTACCGCGACGGCGCCCGGGTCGCGCAGCAGCTGGGGCGGGCGCTCGAGAAGATGCTCGGCCCGCGCGTACACAACTACCTCAACGCGATCGGACAGACCGTCAAGGCGGTGGTTTACGGGCTGGTGCTGGCGGCGGTGGTGCAGGGAGTGCTGGTGGGACTCGGTTACTGGGCCGCCGGCGTCGGCGCGCCGGTGTTCCTCGCGGCGCTCACCACGGTGTGCGGGCTGATCCCGTTCGCGGCGCCGGCGATCTGGGCGTGCGCCACGGCCTGGCTGCTGCTCGAAGGCAACACCGTCGCGGGTGTCGGCCTGCTGGTGTGGGGCGCCGTGGTGATGAGCTGGACCGACCACATGGTGCGGCCGTTCCTCATCAGCCGCGAAGCACAGATCCCCTTCCTGGTCGTGCTGTTCGGCGTGCTCGGCGGCCTCGCGGCCTTCGGGCTGGTAGGGCTGTTCGTCGGTCCCGTCATCCTCGCGGTGCTGCTGGCAATCTGGCGCGAGTGGCAGGCCGAGAGCCAAAGACCGCCGGCGCAGTAATGTCCGTCAAAAGCGCTCCCCGCTGCCCAGCCGGCGAAAGCCGCGCCTTTCGCCGGCGGTCTACGGAGCAATGTCCGCCGAAATCGCTCCCCGCTGCGCAGCCGGCAAAAGCCGCGCCTTTTGCCGGCGGAGATCCGAGCGATGTCCGCCGAAATCGCTTCCTGCGATTTCGGCCTAATTAGAAAGAAACATCCGGTACGCCGGATTGCTGGTCTCCTCGACGTAGGCGTAGTGCAGCTCGCGCAGGTGCTCGAGGAACTCGCCGCGCTCGGCCGGCGGCACCTGAATGCCCGCCAGCACCCGTCCGTAGTCCGAGCCGTGATTGCGGTAATGGAACAAGCTGATGTTCCAGCGCGCGCCGATCGCCTGCAGGAACTTCAGCAGCGCCCCGGGTCGCTCCGGGAACTCGAAGCGGTACAGCAGCTCGTGCTCCAGGCCGCGCGCGTGGCCGCCCACCATGTAGCGCACGTGCAGCTTGGCCATCTCGTCGTCGGTCATGTCGGTGACCACGAAGCCCGCGGCGCGCAACTGCGCCGCGACCGCCTCGCGCTCCGCGCGCCCCTGCGACAGCGCCAGGCCGACGAAGATCTGCGCCGCGGCAGGCTCGGCATAGCGGTAGTTGAACTCGGTGACGCTGCGCCTGCCGAGCGCCTCGCAGAAGCGCAGAAAGCTCCCCGGTTGCTCCGGAATCACCACCGCCAGCAGCGCCTCGCGCTCGCCGCCCAGGTCGGCGCGCTCGGCCACGTGGCGCAGCCGGTCGAAGTTCATGTTGGCGCCGCTGTTGATCGCCACCAGGCGCTTGTCGCGCCAGCCCTCGCGCGCCACGTACTGCTTGAGGCCCGCGACCGCGAGCGCGCCGGCCGGCTCGACGATCGAGCGGGTGTCCTCGAACACGTCCTGGATGGCGGCGCAGATCGCGTCGGTGTCGGTGAGCAGGATCTCGTCCACCAGGCCGCGACACAGCGCGAACGTCTCCTCGCCCACGCGCCGCACCGCGACGCCGTCGGCGAAGATGCCGACGCGCTCGAGCGTAACGCGCTGGCCGGTACGGAGCGATTCGTACATCGAGGCGGCGTCGCGCGGCTCGACGCCGATCACCCTGACCGCGGGGTAGAGGTACTTCACGTACACCGCGATGCCGGCCAGCAGTCCGCCGCCGCCCACCGGCACGAAGATGGCATCGAGCCGGCCGCCCGCCTGGCGCAGCAGCTCGACCGCGATCGTGCCCTGGCCGGCGATCACGTCCGGATCGTCGAAGGGATGTACGAACACCAGGTTGCGCTCGCGCGCCAGGGCGAGCGCACGCTCGAGCGCCGCGTCGTAATCGTCCCCGTGCAGCAGCACCTCGCCGCCGAGGTCGATCACCGCCTGCACCTTGATGTGCGGCGTGGTCACCGGCATGACGACGACGGCCGGTATCGAGCGGCGGCGCGCCGCGAGCGCCACCCCCTGCGCGTGATTGCCGGCCGAGGCGCACACCACGCCGCGGCTCGCTGCCGCCTCGCCCAGGTGCGCGATGCGGTTGTAGGCGCCGCGCAGCTTGAAGGAGAACACCGGCTGCAGGTCCTCGCGCTTCAGCAGCACCTCGTTGCCGAGGCGCCGTGACAGGCGCGGCGCCGCCTCGAGCGGCGACTCGATCGCCACGTCGTAGACGCGCGCCTTGAGGATTCTCTCGATGTAGGGGTTCGCCACGCGGGCGAGCTTAGCGAACGCGACGCGTCCCTGTCAGTGCTTGTCGCCGGTGCGGCGTATCGCGAAGCGGTACTCGCTGCGGCCGATGCTCACCTGGTCGCCGTCCTTGAGGATCTGGCGCGTGATGCGCCGGCCGTTGACGAGCACGCCGTTGGTGCTGTTCAGGTCCTCGATGATGGTGTGCACCGGACCGACCAGGATCACCGCGTGGTGGCGGCTGACGTACTTGGCGTCGATCTGTACGTCGTTCTCGGGCGTGCGGCCGATGCTGGTCTTGCGCCCGAGCACGTGTACCACCTCGCGTCCGCCCTCGGAGCGGATCATGAGGCGCGCGGCACCCTCCGGCGGCGGCTCACGCACCGCGCCCTCTTCGGCCGCGGCGTCGCGCAGCGCCAGGTGCGTGTCGGTGTCGACGTGCGCCGTGCGGCTCTCCTCCAGGGTGTGGCGCCACTGCTGGTTGGCCTTCTCGAGCTCGGAGACGCGCGCGTTGCGGCCGCGCAGCTGCGACTCGAGACGTCCGATCGCGTCCTCGGCGGCGCGCAGGTCCGCCTCCAGCTCCTGGGTGCGTGCCAGGGCTGCTTCCGAAGTGCTGTGCAGCGTGCGCAGCATATCCACCTGTTCCGCTACGCGCTCCTCGAGCTGCTTCACGCGCGCCTCGCCGGCGCCGATGCTGGCGATGTGCCCACCGCGCTCGAGCTGCGCGGTGCGCAGCGCCGCGGCCCATTCCTCCATATCGGCGCGCACCTTGGCGAGCTCCTGCTCGCGCTCCGCGCCGCGCTTGCGCTCGGCGCCGAGCTCGGCTTCGAGGGTCGCGCTGCGGGTGCGGGTCTCACCGAGCGCGACCTCGTACTCGGCCGCGCGCGTGGCGACTCCGCTGGTGGCGACACGGGCTCCCTCGAGCGCGGTATTGAGGCTCGCCTGCGCCGCGCGCAGCCGCGTCAGCTCCGCCTCGCGCTGCTCGAGGGTGGCGCCCAGGCTGGCGACCTGGGTTTCGAGCGTGGCGATGCGCGCCGCGCGCTGGCTGAGATCCGCCGCCAGCTCGGCGGCGCGCGCCTCGCGGGCGGCGAGATCGCGCCTCAGCCGATCGCGGCCGCTTTCGTGGCCCTCGAGCTCGTCGTGCAGCTCGGACAGCAGTCCCTCGAACAGCGCGCGGCGCCGCTCGGCGGACTGACAGGATTCGAGGCTGGCGGCGACGCGCTCGCGCATCTCGCGCAGCTCGGCTTGAAGCAGCGCGTGCGCGCGGTCGCGTGACGCGAGCGCCTGCTCGCTCTCGAGGTCGTTGATGCGACGGGCCTCGGTTGCGGCTTCACGCTCGGCCAGCAGCCGTACCTCGCCGGCGAGCTTCTCCTCGGCCAGTTGCTGCGCCTGCTCAGCCTCGCGCTGTTCGGCCGCGCGGCGCATCTGGGTAAGCTCTTCGGCGAGCGAGCTGGCCTGGTCGCCGGCCGCCGCACGTGCCCGGGTGAGCTCCCCGGCGAGCTCGGCCTCGCGCCGCTCGAGCAGCGCGCGCGCCTGCGCGAGGTCTTGTGCATGTCGGGACTCGAGCCGCTCGGCGGCGGCACGTGCCTCGGACTGACCGGCGTCGCGCTCGCTCTCCTTCTGCGCCGCGGCGGCCTGCGCCTGGGCGAGCTCCTCGGCCAGCCACTCCGCGCGGCGCTCGGTCGCCACCCGCGCCGCACGCTCCTCCGCGAGCGCGCGCTCGATCTCGACGAGCCGCGCGCCGCGGCTCGCGAGCAGCTCTTCTGCCATGTGCAGATTGGCGACGGCGGCCTGCAGCGGGTCTTCGCCCGGCGGCGTGTCCGCACGTAGCTCGCCCGCCGGCTCGCCCGGCAAAGCGGGCTGAACCCAGGTGTCGGCGAGCCGCGAATGATCGGCTGCCTCCAAGGCTCTCGGGTCGAGCGCCGGAAGTTCGTCAGTGCTGTCGAGATCGGACCCCCGCGGTGGTAATCCTTCGGGGGATTGTCTCGGGCGCGGATCCATCTTGGATTGGGCCCCTTCTTACTTTGGAATAAAATTTTAGCGCCACGGGGAGCTTACGTCCGCCCTGTACGCCGTAATTATGTGAGGCGAATCGCGAAATCAGGCCCCGTTCGGGGTCAAGCTCTGCCGCTCAGCCGCGCAGGAACGCCCGCACCGGCTCCGCTACCGCTCCCGGCGCGCTCTGGAACAGGTCCTCACCCTGGTCGGGCAGATCGAGGACGCGGGCCGCAGGCTGCGCCTCGCGCACCCGGGCGCTCGCGTCCCACGAGCCGTCCCGGGGGCGCAGCACCAGCAGTCCCTGCGTGACCCGGGCCAGCCGCTCGCGCAGCGGATAGCCCGCCGCCGCGGCGGCGAAATCTCCGGCCACCACGGCGGCAGCCAGCGGCACCGACACCAGCGCCAAGCGCCGCACCTGGGTCGGGCGGGTGAGAGCCAGCTCGACCGCCAGCACCGCGCCGGCGCCGTAGCTCAAGAGATCCACCTGCCGCAACCGCATGGTGTCGAGAAAATCGCCGATGCTGAGGGCGTATTCCGCCGCGCTCGCCGTCCGTGCGGGCGCATCCGACTCGCCACAGCCCGGGATGTCCGGGGCATACACCGAGCGGTCGCGCCCCAGCAGCGGCAGCAGCCCGCGAAACTGCCGGCCCGAGCCCGCAGCACCGTGCAGACAAATGAGTGGCGTCCCCTCCTCGAAGCCACCCCCCGGCGGAATCGCGTTGTGAACGTGCAGCTGGCCGTAACGGCACTCGAAGTAGCCGCGCCGGACCCGCGGTTCCACCTCGGCGGCGCGCGGCTGCCTGGGTATCGCTTTGGACATGGGCGCATAGTGCCACGATCGCAGCTGCGCTTGCGTCTCGGGACCGGGCGCGTAAATTGGTGTCCATGGAACGCATCCTGCTGCTCGCCTGCCTGTGTGCCGCGCTCGGCGGGTGCGGGCTGGCCGATACCGGCGCGGCCGCGGCGGGCAGCGCCGCGAGCGCGGCCCAGGAGGCTCAGGACGCCAGGCGCACGGAGCAGCGCGTGCGGCAGCAGATCGAGGCGGCCAACAAGGAGGCGGAGCGCGAGCGCGCCGCCGCGGAAGACGCCAGCAAATAGCCGTCGCGGCGGAGCCCATTCCGTGCTGCACAACCTTCAGATACGGGTGAAGCGCAGCCCCGCGAAGCCGAGCGATTTCGAGGTGGTGGAAGCCGCCGGGCCAGCGCTCGCCAATGGCACGTTCCTGGCGCGCGCGCTGTGGCTGGCGCTCGACCCGTTCCACGTCGCCGACGGCGCCGGCGCGCCCGTGCGGCCGGGTGACGTGGTGCCCGCGCGCGGTGTCGGCGAGGTGATCGAGTCGCGGCACGACGTGTTCGGCGTCGGCAGCGTGGTGGTACACGATGCAGGACTGCAGCAGTTCTCGGTATCGGACGGCCGCAGCGCGCGCTTCGTGCACCCCGGACAGACGCCCGCCTCGACGGCACTCGGGATCCTCGGCGCGCCGGGCATGGCCGCCTACTTCGGGCTGCTCGATCTCGCCAGGCTGCGTGCCGGCGAAGTGGTGCTGGTGTCGGCGGCCTCGAACGCCGCCGGCTCGATGGCCGGTCAGATCGCGATGCTCAAGGGCGCGCGCGCCATCGGCATCGCCGGAACGCAGGAGAAATGCGACTGGGTGACGCGGCATGCGCGCCTCTCGGCCTGCATCAACTACCGCGGCGAACCGCTCGGCGCGCGGCTGCGGCAGCTGGCGCCGCGCGGCGTCGATGTTTACTTCGACAACACCGGCGGCGAGCTGCTCGAGACCATCATCGCGGAGCGGCACCTGGCGAGCGGCGCGCGCATCGTGCAGAACTCGCTCAGCAACTCCGATCCCGCTGCCGCGCTCGCGCGCGCCGGCTACCTGCCGGAGAAGGACGGCATCAGGGTGTTGCGGGCGCGCGTCCGGGACTACGAGCACCGGCGCGGCGAATTCCTGCGCGAAGCGATCGCCTGGCACGGCGCCGGACGCATCGCCGTCAAGGACGACGTGGTCGAGGGGCTCACCAGGGCGCCAGAGCATCTGCTGCTCGCCATGCGCGGTGGCAACTTCGGTCGACCGCTCGTGAAGCTCTAGCCCAAGCCGGTAGCGGATACCCCCGCCGTCGGTCCGGCGGGGACTCCCCGACGGTCACGCTCAGCGGTGACGTCGCGCCTTGCCGCGCTTCGTGCCCCGCGAGGCCTTTTTCGCGGCCTTGCGCGGCGGCTTGCGTGCGGCTTTCCTGCGGGCTGGTTTCGCGGCCTTTTTCTTCGCCGCTTTCTTTGCAGCCTTCTTTGCGGCCTTCTTCCCGGCTTGCTTCTTCGCGGGCTTCTTCGCCTTCGCGGGCTTCACCGCAGCCGGCTGGGCGGCTGCCGGAGCGGCGGCCGCTACAGGCGCGGGAGCGGCCGCGGGCTTCGCCGCAGGCGCCGCCGCAGCCTTCGGTGGGGGTGCGG
>JASHVF010000388.1 GCA_030039615.1 Gammaproteobacteria bacterium
TCGGGCGGACAGCGGCTCAACAACTACCTCGTGCCGCAGCTCAGCAACCCCTTCGATATCTACGACGACATGCCCGTGGACAAGGACTTCTTCCACCGCGACGGCTATTCTGCGACCTATACGCAGAAGCTGACCGAGCAGCTCGACCTCAAGGTGGTGGGCGCCTACTACGAGGGCCACGGCCAGCAATTCATCAACTTTTCGGAAACCGACCAGAACCTGTTCGAGGTGCCCGGACTCTACAAGGACCACCAGGGATCGGGCGAGGCGCAGCTTACCTTCCACAACGACCTCGTGAAGGCGGTCGGCGGGCTCTTCTACATGGATAGCACCGCCTGCGGCGACTACAACGCCTCGATCGGCACGCTGACGCTGCTCGGCATCCCGGCCTACGATCTCTATATCACCGAGCTGGTGAACGGCTGCGTGCGCACCAAGAGCGAGGCGGTTTACGGCGATACTTCCTGGAAGCTGACCGACCGGCTCAACCTCGACGTCGGGCTGCGCTGGAACGAGGATCAGAAGACCGCCACTGTCTATCAGGCGGACTACGCGAGCATCGCGCCGACCCAGCTCCTTCCCGGCACCACCTTCTTCGATCCCAATGACGTGCCGGCCGGCTTCTTTCCCGATCCGGGCGTGGTCACCGACTACACCGGCAATCGGGCCTTCGTGAATGTCACGCCGCGGCTCGGCTTCGATTATCACTTCACCGATCACCTGATGGGCTACCTGAGCTACAGCCGCGGCTTCAAGAGCGGCGGCTTCGACATGCGCGGCAACGCGCTGGTGTATCCCGGCACCGAGAACGGCTACAACTCCGAGACCGCGGACAACTACGAGCTCGGGGTAAAGTCAACGTGGCTCGATGGCACGCTGCTGCTGAACGCCGACGTGTTCTACGATCCATACTCGGACGCGCAGATCGGCGTACAGCAGTTCGTCTCGGTGGGCGGCGCGCCGACCAATCTGACCGCGGTGCTGAATGCCGGCAAGCAGATCAACCGCGGCGCGGAGCTGCAGGCGGTATGGCAGCCGGTCCATCCCTTTACCCTGGCGCTCAACACCGGGTATCTCGACTCCTACTACGAGGACTATCTGGTCCCGTGCAGCGTGTTCACCGCCGCGCCCGGCTGCGGTCCGGGGATCGCGAGCATCAATCTCGCCGACGAGAACCGTCCGCTGAACGCACCCGCCTGGACGGTGTCGGGCAACGCGCTCTACACCTGGGAGCTCCAGCCCGGCAGCGTGACGGCACGCGTCGGTTACGACTGGCGCAGCTTCACCAAGGTTGCGAACACAACCCCGAGCCTCACTGACCAGCCGGCCTATGGACTTCTCAACGCGGGCGTCGCCTTCCAGACCCCGGACAAGGCCTGGCGCGTCTCCTTCGACGGCAAGAACCTCACCAACAAGTACTACCGCGTGGCAGGCTACGACTTCGGCGATGCGCCGATCTCGCCCGCCAACTCCTTCATCGGCGGCATCAGCCAGATCGGTTTTTACGGGCCGCCACGCACCTGGGGCGTGACCGTCCAGTACCATTACTGACGGCACCGCGCCGATGGGCTGGTTCGAGGCGCCGCGGCCGCTGCTGCCCGATCTGCTGGCGCACCATGCGCGCTGGCGCGGCGCGCGCACCGCGCTCGTCGAAGGCGCGCGACGACTCAGTTGGGCGCAGCTCGAGCAGCACACGGCGCAGATCGCCAATGGCTTGCTGGCGCAGCAGCTTGGGCACGGCGCGCGCATCGCTCTGCTGATGGACAACAGCCTCGAGTTCGCGCTGCTGTTGTTCGGCATCATGCGCGCCGGCTGCGTGGCCGTACCGCTGAATGTTTCGATCACCGATGAGGCGGTGGCCGGCATGCTCGAGGACGCGGGCGTGCGTGCCATATGTGCATCGGGCGCTCACTGCGCGCGCATCGACGCTCTGGCACAGCGCTCGGCCGTGGCGCGCAGCGCGCCGCGGATCGGACACGGCAGCCCCGGTCGGCCGTGGCTGGAACTGTCGCCGTGGTTTCAGGCTCAAAGCGCAGCCCCGCCACGGGTCGGCATCGATGCGGACGATCTGTGCAATATCATCTACAGCTCCGGCACTACGGGACACCCCAAGGGCATTGCACACAGCCACCACTGCCGTCTTACATGGGCGACGGAGCTGGCACTGGTGCTGCGTTACCGCAGCGACTGCGTGACGCTCTGCTCGCTCGGCCTGTTCTCCAACATCAGCTGGGTTGCGATGCTGGCCACCGTGCTGGTTGGGGGAACCACCGTGGTGATGCCGCACTTTGAGGCGCGGGCCTGTGCGGCGCTCATCGAGGCCGAGCGCATCACTCACGGCACCTTCGTGCCGGTGCAGCTCGAGCGCATGCTCGCGCTGGAGAACCTCGACCGATTCCGACTCGACAGCCTCGATACGCTGATGTGCTGTGGCTCGCCGCTGCCGCTCGCGGTGAAACGCGAATTTCCGCGTCTCACCGGCTGCACGCTGATCGAGCTCTACGGCTTGACCGAAGGTGTGTGCACGATTCTCGCGCCGGAGGACTTCGAGGCCAAGACCGCCTCCGTGGGTAAGCCTTTCCTCGGCACGGATCTGAAGATCCTCGATGAACAGGACCGCGAGCTGCCGGCCGGGGTGACCGGCGAGATCGTCGGTCGCGGAGCACTGCTCATGCAGGGGTATTACAACCGCGACGACGCGAGCCAGGAGGCCACCTGGACCGATGCGCACGGGGAGCGCTGGCTGCGCACCGGCGATCTGGGACAGCTGGACGCGGAGGGTTTCCTCTATGTGGTCGACCGCAAGAAGGACATGATCCTCTCCGGCAGTCAGAATGTGTACCCGGCGGACATTGAACAGGTGATGCGCGAGCACTCCGAGATCAGGGATGTTGCGGTGGTGGCCGCCCGCAGCCGCCGCTGGGGCGAAACGCCGGTTGCCTTCGTCGTGCGCCGTGCGGGCAGCGGGGCTACGCGCGAGGCGATTGTCGAATGGACCAATGCCCGGGTGGGCAAGCAGCAGCGCATTGCGGACGTACTGTGGTGTGAAGCACTGCCACGTAACGCCAATGGCAAGGTTCTCAAGCGCGAACTCCGTGCGCAACTTACGGACGTTGAATACTAGGCTCGTATGTTCACTCCCGGTTACTGGTTTGAGAGCCATGACGGCCTGAGCCTTTTCAGTCGCGTGTACGCTGGCCCTGCGGCGCATGCGCCGGTGGTGCTGTGCCTTCACGGCCTGATGCGCAACAGCCGCGACTTTGAGGATCTTGCCGTCCACTTGGCGGCGCGTTATCGCGTCATCGTTCCCGATGTCCGCGGCCGCGGGCTGTCGGCGCGCGATCCGAAGCCCGAGAACTATCAGATCCCCGTGTACCTGAAGGATCTGGAGACGCTCATGGGCGCTCTGGGTGTCGAGCGCGCTGCCATCGTCGGCACCTCGATGGGTGGGCTCATGGCAATGCTGTTGGCCGCCATGCAGCCGGCGCGGGTCGCGCGCATCGTGTTGAACGATGTCGGTCCGGAAGTGGACCCCGCGGGTCTGGCGCGGATTCGCGGCTACGCGGGCAAGGGGGCGCCGGTGAAGTCCTGGGCGGAGGCCGCTGCGCAGCTGCGCAGCGTCTTCGCAGCCGCGTGGCCGGGAATCGAGCCGGCACGCTGGGAGGTTCTGGCGCACCGCAGTCATCGTGCCACCGCCTCCGGGGACATAGAAGGTGACGCCGATCCCCGCATCGGCGATGTGGTACGGGAGTCCTCGAGCGCCGCCCCCGACCTCTGGCCTCTGTGGCGCGCCCTGGAGCGCGTTCCGATACTGGTGTTGCGGGGTGCGCTGTCCGATGTCCTGAGCGAGGCGACGCTCGCGCGGATGCAGCGCGAGAAGCCGGATCTGCAGACACTCACCATTGCCAACCGCGGGCACGCGCCGCTGCTCGACGAACCGGCAAGCCTGGCCGCGATCGATGCGTTTCTCGGCGCGGGCTCGCCGGCAACCCCACCGTGAGTCAGACGGCGCGGTCCGCGTCGGCGCAGCCTGGTGCGCGCGGGCTCCCGGGCAGCGCCTACGCATCCTATGTGCTCGGCCTGCTGACGCTGGTCTACATCACGAATTTCATCGACCGCATCGTGCTCGGAATCCTGGTGGCGCCGATCAAGGCGGAGCTGCATCTCAGCGACAGCCAGCTCGGCCTGCTTGGCGGCACCGCGTTCGCGCTGTTTTATTCCGCTCTCGGCATTCCCATCGGCTGGTGGGCGGATCGCGCCAATCGCGTGCGCATCATGACGGCAGCCCTGGTGTGCTGGAGCGTCTTCACGGCCTTGACCGGCTTTGCCCACAGCTTCCTCGTCCTGTTTCTTGCCCGGCTCGGTGTCGGGATAGGGGAAGCCGGCGGTGTGGCGCCGGCCTATGCATTGATCGTGGATTACTTTCGGCCGGCATCGCGTGCGCGGGTGTTGGGCTGCTACTCGCTCGGCATCCCGATCGGCAGCGCGCTCGGGTACCTGCTGGGCGGATATCTCACGACCGCCTTCACGTGGCGCATGGCATTCATGCTGCTCGGCGGCAGCGGCGTACTGCTCGCCCCGATTTTCCTGGCGACTATCCGCGAACCCGAGCGCGGCAGGTACGATGATTCGCCGCGCGCGCGCGCGGCACCACCGGTCTCGAGCGTCTGGCAGCTGCTCGCGGCCAAGCCCGCTTTCTGGCTCCTGTCTCTTGGGGCGGGTTGCGGCTCGATCATGGGCTACGGGCTGCTTTTCTGGCTGCCTTCGTTCTTCATGCGCAGCGATGGCATGAGTGTGCTCGCGGTGTCGCGGCTGCTCGGCGCATTGCTGATATTCGGCGGAATTCCGGGCATCCTCCTCGGCAGCGCGCTCGCCGATCGGTTCGGTTTGCGCAATCGACGCGCCTATGCGCTGGTGCCGGCGCTGGCATTCCTGTGCATCCTGCCCTGCTATGCCATAGGAACCACGCTGCCGATGGGGCCGGCCGCATTCCTCTTGTTCCTGGTGCCTGCGGCTCTGCAGCTCGTGTGGCTGGGTCCGGTGATCATGGCCATTCAACAACTCGTGCCGCCCACCATGCGCTCGCTGGCCTCGGCGATTTTTCTCTTCATCAACAATCTGCTCGGTCTGGGGCTCGGCGCACTCATCATAGGGTTTGCCTCGGACCAGCTCGCCGCCAGGTTCGGAAGCGCCTCCCTGCGCTACGCAATTCTCGGAGGCACGGTGTTCTACGTGCTTGCCGCCGCGCTGTTTCTTGCCGCTGCGTCGCGGCTGGATCGCGACTTCGAGAGCCCGGCGGCAGGGCAAATCCCGTGAACAGAGCCTAGCGGGCCTTGCTGCCGAGCGAGTTGATCCGCGCCAGCCAGTTGCCACGCCCCGCGGGGCCGATGGACTCGACTGCTCCGATCACGCACGCCCGTATGGGTCGCAGCCCGCAAAATCGCAGGACATTTCGTTCCAGGCTCTTGAGGCTGTGTGCCCGCAGGTACCACCGGTAGAAGAGCGCCGGCATCCCCATCGTGACGATGATGCGCGCCGACCTGCCGCGCAGGAGCTTGTGTTGCAAGCCCGGACGGGAGGCGGCCGAGAACGCGAAACCCGGTCTCAGGAGCTGCTCGAAGAATCCCTTGAGCAGCGCAGGCATCGAACCGAGCCATAGCGGGAAGAGAATGACGACATGCTCTGCCCACAGCAGGTCCTGCTGACACGCGCGGATGACCTCGCTCGGCGTTCCGGAGTGAAAATCCTCGCCACTGCGCAGCAAGCCGAAGGCGAGCTCGCTCACGACAATGCCGCGCACTTCATGGCCCGCGGCGCGCGCTCCATCGCGATAGGCCGCGGAAAGTGCATGCACGTAGCGCTCCGCGCTGGCATCGGGGTGACCATCGATAATGAGAATGCGCCGCGCCATGCCTCAGCAACCGTGGTGAGTCCCGGTCCTCACGGCCGCGTATGTTGCTCGGAGCCCGCCGCCTGGGAGTCGACCTCGCGTTCGGCTGCAAGCCAATCGTCCAGCTCCCTGCCCGGTTCGAAGCGGCGAACCTGGGCCCGAAAATATGCGTTCTCACGGATCCGCGCGTGTCGTTCAGCCTGAGCCTCCACGGTTGCACGGTTAGTGCATCCCCGCAATCTTGCAAGCACTGGAGGTGCGCTCATCTGATTCCGCCGCCGCCGAAGGCAAACATGGCGCTCAGGGCCTGCGCGTACGGCGCGCACGCCCACTCGTGCGTCACTTCTTGCCGTTGCCCTCGAGCGCAATACGTGGCCAGAACCGCCCGGAAAGCATACGGTTGAAGAGGGCATCGGCATCGCCAAACGCATCCCAACGAATGACGCTCATGAGCATCTCCTTGAGAGAAGCACCCGCCGATGGAAATCTCGCACGCCGGGCCGGTCGGGCGCGATCCGCACATCTACCTAAGGCGGATCCGGGCGCGCGTCGCTGCGGCGCGGGATGTATCCGTTTTGGCCTAGGATTGCCTGCATGATCGTCAGCCTGCCGGCTCCGCTGACAGGGCTACTGCAGCCCGCCGCGTATCCCCACGCAGTGCATGGCGTGCAGCTGGTCGAGACGCATATCTCCTGGGTGTTCCTGACGGGCGAGTTCGCCTACAAGGTCAAGAAGCCCGTGTGCTTTCCGTTCGTCGATCTGCGCTCGGCCGAGCGGCGCGCGTTCTTCTGCGCCGAGGAGCTGCGGCTCAACCGGCGCTTCGCGCCGGATCTGTACCTGCGCGTCTGCCCGATTACCCTCGATGGGGGGTGCGCACGGCTCGACGGCCAGGGCGAGGTCATCGATCATGCGGTGTGCATGCGGCAGTTCCGCGCTGCGGACGAGCTCGGGGCGCTGCTCGCGGCCCATGAGCTCGCGCCCGAGGCTCTGGCGAGCTTCGGGGGCACCCTGGCCCGGCTGCACGAGACACTGCCGCGTGCCGACGCCGACGCGGCCTGGGGCCGGCCTGAGAGCGTGCGCGGACTGCTGCTGCGCAATCTCGCCGAGTCGCTTCAGGCGGCTGAGAAGCTCGACGGCGGGCCGGCACTGCGGAGCCTGAGCGACGCCTACACGGCGCGAATCGATGCGGCTGGATTGTGGATCGGCAAGCGGCACGCGGCCGGGCGAGTGCGCGAATGCCACGGGGATCTGCACGCGGGCAACATCGCACGCTATGGCGGCAGGTTGCTGGCCTTCGACTGCATCGAATTCGAGCCGGCGTTCCGCTGGATCGACGTCGCCGAGGAGATCGCCTGCCTCTATATGGATCTGCGTGTGCGGGGCTTCGCTGCGCACGCGCAGGCATTCCTCAACGGCTATCTTTCCGCGAGTGGCGACTACTGCGCCTGCCGCCTGCTGCACTTGTACGGCGCACATCGGGCGCTGGTGCGGGCCAAGGTGGCGGCGCTGCGCGCGGCGGGCGCGGGCGAATCCCAGACCCGCGCCGGCAGCCGTGAAGAGCTCGGGCGTTACCTCGAAGGTGCTCGCGAGCTGCTCACGGCCCAGCGTCCGCAGCTCATCCTCATGTGCGGCGTCTCCGGCTCCGGCAAGAGCTGGCTCGCCGAACGGCTGGCGCCGGCGCTGCGGGCCGTTCATTTGCGCTCCGACGTCGAGCGCAAGCGTCTGGCAGGACTCACACCGCAACAACGCTCCGGCTCGGGCCTTGGAGAGGGCCTCTATTCTGCCGCGATGGGCAGAGCAACCTACGAGCGACTGCGACATTGCGCCGCCGCCGCACTCGACGGCGGTGTCTCGGTCATCATCGATGCGGCCTGCGCGCTGCGAGCGCAGCGCAAGCGCCTAGGCTCACTCGGCCCAGCCTGCGCGGGCGCGCTGCAGGTAATCTTCTGTCATGCGCCGCACGGCACATTGGCGGCGCGCGTCGAGGCGCGCGGGCGCGAGGCAACGGACGCGTCGGAGGCCGATCACCGCGTGCTCGCCCTGCAGGAGATGCGCTTCGAGCCGATCGAGGCCGCCGAGGGCTTCAGGGTGATCGATGCCGACACCAGCCAAGCGGACGTGGTATCGCGAGTACTGAAGGAGTTAGGCGTGACTCCCGCTGGCTGAATTCTCCAACAGCTCGCAGACCTCGCGGTCCTCGACCTGGCCGAAGTCGACGTACCACTCTCCTACGGCATACAGCGGCCGCGGGATGCTGAGCACCACAAGCCGATCGCACTCGCCGCCGACCTGGGCCGCGGCCTCGTAGGAGGAGACCGGCGCCGCCGCAACCACGCTCGCGGCGCCGGCCTTGCGCGCGGCGCGGACCGCTGCGAGCATGGTCGCGCCGGTAGCCAATCCGTCGTCGACCAGGAGCACGGTCTTTCCCGCGAGATCGAGTGGCGGGCGGCCGGCACGATAGAGCCGCTCGCGCCGCCCGAGCTCCTCGCGCTCGCGGTCGGCGAGCGCGGCGAATACCCGCTGATCGGGCTCGCCATCGCCGTAGACAGGCGACTCCCGCACCATGAGCCCGCCGGCAGCGATCGCTCCGAGTGCGAGCTCCGGTTGCCCGGGCATGCCGACCTTGCGCACCACCATCACGTCGAGTGGCGCGTGCAGCGCGCGTGCCACCTCGAACGCCACGGGCACCCCGCCACGGGGCAAACCAAGTACCACAAGCGGTGGCGCAAGCTTCAACCCGGCGATTGCGGCGGCCAACTGCAGGCCCGCCGCACGGCGATCGGCGAACGGTTGCGGCGCGGCACGCATTACCGCCGCGGCGTCATCCGGGAACAGGGGCCTCACCGCGGGGCATCCTCGCGCTACCCGGGAACGGTGCCTTTTACGTGGCTCTTCACATCGAGCCGCCGCTTACGCTCGTAGTCCTCGAGCTTCCGGCGGGCAGCGCGGAATGTGTCATGCAAGGCAACGTAGGGGTCTTCGTGAGCGTGATCGCCATGGTGGCTATGGCAGATGGCGATCTCTTCGTCGGGCAGCGTGATGTCGAGGTGGATCTCATACAGCGCACCCTTGTGAGAGTGCTGCGGCAGCGGCTCGACGATCACCCGGCAACGCACGATCTGCTCGCTGAACTTCTCAAGTCGGGTCGCAAGCTCCCGAATGCGTGCCTCGAGAGCGGGCGACGGCTCCATCTGTCGAAAGGTGATTTGCAGTGGAATCATCATGGCACAAAGACTGCGGCCGCTGCGTGCCGAGCGTCGATTCGTGCAACTACTTACGCGGCGCCGGGGGTGCTGCGCGATGCGTACGTGAGTCAGTCACGCCGCCGACTTGATTTGTGCCTGAGCCCTGATTTTCAAGGGTCCGGAGCGGGAATAATTCACACCTTGCCGGCTGGCCAACACCGCCCGGACACGGTACCTTTGCCGGTGGCATGAAACTGCGAATCGCTCGTACGGCAGGGGCAGTCCACTGTGCGGGACTTTGCCTGATCCTGTGTTCCGCCGCTGCCGCGGCGGCGGCGCCGGAGAGCTCTGCGCCGGCGGCCGCGGCCGTGGCTTGCGACGCGCGCGCGGTTGCCTCTATTCCAGCGCGTGTCGCCACGGCGCCCACCGGCAGAGAGTTCGCGCGGCGCGTCGAGCATCTTTCGGGTCCTGAGCGTGACGCGCTGGTCAGCGCGCAGCTCCTGTCGGGCAACGTGCCGCAGTTTCTGCGCCGCGCGCTCCCCGTGAGCATGACGGGCGGGGACGGCGCGCATCCCGTCAGATTGACGTTGTGCGTGCTGCCTGATTACCTGGCGGTGGGATCGGATCGCGACTTTCTCTTCGTGCCGCTTGGGCTCGAGGCTGCGCTCGCGGTGGCACAGCGCTTCGGCTTCGAGCTGCCGACGCCTCGCGTGGTGGACGCGATTTACGCGGCTGCCCCCGTAAAGCTCGCTCCGCTGCCTCTGCCGCCCGGAGACCAGATGCGCAGCACCGCTTATGTCGTGCGTCACAACGAGCTGATCGATGAGCAGCGCGCGTCGCTGCCGGCGCCGCTCGGCGAGCTCACGGCAGGTGACAAGAAGGACCTGGTACTCACCAGCCGGCTCTGGACCGAGCCCGGGCGGGTCGCCATCTACGGCTGGCATCGCGCCGTGGGTGCCCCGATCCAGCCCTTGAGCACCGTGCACGGCGCGCGCTACGCCGACTACAGCCACGGCGTGCGACTGGTGAGCGAGACCGCCTACATCAACGGTGCGGCCCGCCCGCTGCGCGAGCTGCTGGCCGAGCCGCAGCTCGCGAAACTCCTCACCAATGAGGGCCCGTGGCCGGAGCTGGCCGAGCGCCTGGCGAGGCTGCGGAGCCTGCTGACGGCGCAGGCGCCAGGCCGCTGAGGCCTCTCGCCGGCGGCGGTTTCGCCGGCAGCGTGCTGCAACAGCGAAATCCAAGATGGTAGTTGGCGTGGCTGTGCGGATCCATGACGCGTGTGCCGTGCCAGAACGGCGCACGCCAGCGGCACCAGTCCTCGTGCGCCCGGTAAGTGTCGAAGATGAACCAGCTGCCCTTCATTTCCGTGTAGCCGAGAGTGACGCTGCCGCGGCTCGACATCTCGCCCACATTGAGCGGCAGGTTCATGTGCTCGGCCGCATTGCCGTTCAGGTCATAGACTTCGAGCGGGCTGTGGCAGGCGGGAAAATCGCCGGCGGGGTAGGTGTTTGAGCCGCATTGCGTCCAGCTGCCGCCGTTGCAGCCCGGCGTCTTGAAGCTGCCCGTCGCGCAGATCCCCGGCTGGTACGCCGGCCCGTAGCTCCAGCGCTTGTCGGCAGCGTGCGCACGGTTGTGCGCCTCGCGCATGCGGCGGATCCCGACCTCGGGCGGTACCCCGAGCGCGAGGTCGAAGCGGTAATCCGGCGGCTCGCTGCTTCCCTGACAGGCATCCTCCCACTCATTCGCATCGCACAGCCGCTTACCCTCCGCCGCGCAGAGCTCGGCAGCCTCGCTTGCCTTTACCCATACCACCGGGTACGCGCACGGAATGTCCGGGAACTCGAACTGGTCGATGCAGGCGCTCGCATCCTCGGCACGGGATGTGGCCGGGTCGTAGAGCGGCGCCATGTAGCGGGCGCCGCAGATGCGCTCGAAGCGCGCGTTGTCATAGCTGATTGCCCGCTGCTCGAGCTGGGCGAGGCACTGCTCCGGCGTCACCGGATGGCGTGTGATCGCAGGATTTCCCTGACCGATGATCGCCGAGTGGGCGAAGATCTCCCGGATACGCTGCATCTGCGTCTCGCTCAGGCCGTGGACCTGCTGGATCTGATGCAGCAGCGCCGCGTTCTGCTCCGCCCGGGTGATCTGCGCGGAGGCCGGCGCGCTCGAGAGCAGCAGTAGCAGCGCGGCGAGCGCGCGCACGACGCTCATGGCTCGGCGGCTCGGCGCGTGACGTAGAAGAAGTCGCGGTCATCCGGGAACGCGAGGAACCGCGGCGCGAACTCGTCGCCGTTGGTGCGATCGACCTGCTCCATGCCTTCGACGAGGTGCTCGACCAGACGCCGGCCGTCGCGGCTCACGTAGAGCGCCAGATAGGTGTGCTCCAGGGCATTCATGTCGAGATGCATCGCGTAGCTGCAGCGATAGGCCTGAAAGACACGCGTCATCGCCGATGGCGTGGCCGCCGAAAAGTACCCGTAGATGAGGTAGCGCTGCGGCCCGCGCTGCTGCAGACAGAGTCCGGCCCGCAGCGTGCGCAGTACTTCCTCGGCTGAGCCGGACCAGTTGCCGGGCCCCCATTGGTTGACGAGCTCGCCCGGAACGCCGCTCCCCTGGCGCGCGTCGTATTCAATGAGCGGCACGCCGTTTTGTCTCGCATCGCGGATTTGCGGCAGCAAGCCGTCGTCGCTTGCGAGCCAGGTTCTGAGATCGACTGCGCCGTCATCCAGCATCAGTGCCGTCGACAGCCCGGGCTGCAGCTTGCTGAAGATGACTCCGTGCTCCATGAAACCGTAGTGACTGCCGTGGTTCCGCTCGGCAAGTGCGCCGTAGTGGAAGGCACCGTGCGAGCGTTTGAACCCTCCCGCGAAGGTTGCGACCGTACGCTGCGCCGCGACGGGATTGACCATGCCGTTGGTCACCAGAGGCGCGCTGCTGCCCACGCCGTCAGGTCCCGGAAGACGGGGATCCCATGCCGAGGGCGGCGGGCGATCCGACCAGTCGACTCGCGGGTGCTCGGTTCCGA
>JASHVF010000389.1 GCA_030039615.1 Gammaproteobacteria bacterium
GCGGCTGCTGTCGCAGCTGCCGACGCGCGCCACTCTCGCGGGCGAGCTCGCGCAGCGCCTGGCGTCCGTGCGCGAGGACGATCCCGAGCGCCAGGTGGAGGCGCTGTGCGACTTTCAGAGCGCCGCGCTGTTTCGTATCGCGGTCGCGGATCTGACCGGCGCCATGCCGCTCATGCAGGTCAGCGACCGGCTGACCGACGTCGCGGAGCTGATCATCGCGCAGGCGCTGGAGCTCGGCTGGCGGCAGATCAGCGCCGAGTTCGGCGTGCCAACCTGTGATCACGGGCGTGTGGTCAACATCTGCGCCGTGGGCTACGGCAAGCTCGGCGGCATGGAGCTCGGCTACTCCTCCGACCTCGACCTGGTGTTCCTGCACGACTCGCGCGGCGAGCGCCAGGAGACGACCGGACCCAAGCCGATCGACAACCAGCTGTTCTTCGTGCGCCTCGCGCAGCGCATCGTGCATCTGCTCACCATGCACACCGCCGCCGGGCGGCTCTATGAGGTGGACGTGCGGCTGCGTCCGAGCGGCAAGGGCGGGCTGCTGGTCACCAACATCACGGCTTTCGCCGAGTACCAGCGGCACGAGGCGTGGACCTGGGAGCATCAGGCGCTGCTGCACGCGCGCAGCGTCGCGGGCTGGCAGCCGCTGCGGGATGAGTTCGAGCGCATCCGGCTGGAGGTGCTGTGCCATCACGTGCGCCGCGACACGCTGCGCAACGAAGTCCGCAGCATGCGCGCGCGCATGCGCCGCGAGCTCTCGAGAGGCGGCGGCGGGCGCTTCGACATCAAGCAGGACGGCGGCGGTATCGCCGACGTCGAGTTCCTGGCCCAGTACTGGGCGCTCGAGTGGGCCGGGCGCTACCCCGCGGTGGCGATGTTCGCCGACACCATCCGCCAGCTCGAGTCAGCCGCCTCGGCCGACCTCGTGCCGCAGGCCGAGGTCGACGTGCTGACCGGCGCCTATCGTGCCTACCGCGCCCGGGCGCATCACCTGGCGCTCGCGGGGCAGCCGGCGCTGGTGCCTGCCGATGAGTTCGCCGCCACGCGCGCCGCGGTGACCCGCATCTGGGATGCCACCATGGGCGCGGAGCGCTCGGCGCCCCAGCTATAATCCGCGCCACCCCAGGCGCGAGTTCGCGCGAAAGAAACTCATGGTCGCCACCGCCCGGCCGCTCATCCAGCCCAACGCGCAGAACCAGTACGACGTCACGGAAGAGGACCTGCCGCTGTCCTGCCCGATGCCGCAGATGTACCTGTGGAACTCGCATCCACGCGTCTATCTGCCCATCCGGGAGACGGGCTGGGCCAAGTGCCCCTACTGCAGCGCGGAGTTCACGCTGCGCAGGTGAAAGGGCGCGCAGCGGCGTGGGGTTGCCACGCAGCGCGCGGTCAGGCGGGTCTCAACGCCACAGCCTGAGGTCCGCCGGCAGCTCGAGCTCTGCGCCAGCGTCCGCATCGCGTACCCCGGCAGCGCGGCCGCCGCCGTGCGGCGCGTCCTCGTCGTCGTCGAAGGCCGTCGGCGGCGGCACCGTGAGGGTCTGGCCGCCCTTGGCTTTGAGCAACGCGTTGAGCTGCGGGAGCTCCCTGTCGGTGAGCGTGGTGAACTCCGCCGCGGCGTCGTTCAGCTGGCTGCGCAGGCCCGCGATGTTGTCGAGCTGGTAGGCCGAAGGCGGTCCGTCCCAGTTGGTGATCGCCCCGTAGAGCTGGTCGGTGTGCTCGCGCAGCCGCTCCTCGCCGGTGATCGCGCCGCCTTCCGTGGTGGCGACGATCTCCTTGCGAACCTTGTCGAGCTTCTGGTCGAAGTCGGCCAGCTTCTTCTGCACGGGATCGCCCGCCGGCCGGCCCTTGCCGGCGGCGGCGACCTGCGCGCGCAGCCCGGCGATCTGCCCGTAGAACTCCGTCTCGTCGTTGAACAGCGTATAGACCTTCATGGCGGCGTCGAACTGCGCCCTGCGGTCGGCCAGCGACCACGGCACGCGCCGATCGAGTCCGACCTCGATCTTCGTGTCGTAGGTCTTGCCGTTGTCCTCGATGCGCACGGTGTAGCTGCCGGGCAGTACCCGCGGCCCCTGGGTGCCCGCGAACGCCACCTGCACCGCGGGCGGCACGTGCGGCGCCGGCAGGTGCATGGTCCACAGGATCCGGTTCAGCCCGCGCCGGCTGCTTGCCGGCAGCTCATCGACCAGCTGCCCGGCGCTATCGAGCACCTCGATCCTGAGCTTGCCGAAGAGGTGGCGCGTGCGCTGGTAGTAGGTGATGACCGCGCCGGCCTGCGGATCATCGCCGACGAAGGCGGCGGCGCCGTTGGCCCAGCCGCCGTTCGCCTCGATGCGCTGCTGCACCGGCCGCGCCGAGACGAACGACACGTCCTGCGCGAGCAGCTGCGGCGTCAGGTGACGGAGCGGGGTGATGTCGTCGATGATCCAGATACCGCGGCCGTGGGTGGCGAGCACCAGGTCGCTGTCGCGCGGCTGCACGGCCAGATCGCGCACCGCGACCGAGGGGATGTCGCCGCCCTTGAACTGGCCCCAGTGGGCGCCGCCGTCGATCGAGACCCACAGCCCGAACTCCGTGCCGAGGAACAGCAGGCGGCTGTCGACCGTGTCCTCCCTGATGACGTGCACGTATCCCCTGACGCTCTTGGCGTCCTGCGGCGTGACGAGCGGCGACCAGCTCTTGCCGAAGTCCGTGGTGACGTAGACGTACGGCGCCATGTCGCCGAAGGTGTGGCGGTCGAAGGCCGCGTAGGCGGTGCCGGGGGCGAAGGCGCTCGCCTGTACCCAGTTGACCCACTCGCCCTTCGGCAGGCCCTTGACGTTGCCGGCGACGTTCTGCCAGTGCTGTCCGCCGTCGCGCGTCAGCTGCACGTTGCCGTCGTCGGTGCCCACCCAGATCGTGCCGGCCGCGAGCGGCGACTCGCTGATCGAGTAGATGGTGGTGTGCATCTCGGCCACGGAGTTATCGACCGTCACGCCGCCCGACTGCTCCTGCTTCTGCATCTCGGGGTCGTTGGTGGTGAGATCGGGCGAGATGCGCTGCCAGCTCTGGCCGTGATCGCGCGAGCGATAGAGGAACTGCGCGCCGATGTAGACCGTCGCCGGATCGGTGGGTGAGAGCGCGATCGGCGTGTTCCAGTTGAAGCGCAGCTTCTTGTAGAGCTTGAGATCCGCGGCGCCGAGCTTCGGCTGAATGTCGCGGTTCTCATGCGTGTGCACGTTGACACGGCCGACGGTGCCGCCCTGCGCCTCGGCATACACGTAGTTCGGGTCGGTGGGATCGGCGAACATCCAGAAGCCGTCGCCGCCGTACATGTTCTCCCAGCGCGAGCTGGTGATGCCGCCCGGATAGGCCGAATCGCCCACCCAGGAGCTGTTGTCCTGCAGACCACCGAACACGTGGTACGGATCGGCATTGTCGACGCTCACGTGATAGAACTGCGAGATCGGCAGATTGTCGGTCTTCCACCACTTGTTGCCGCCGTCGTAGGAGACCCACAGGCCGCCGTCGTCGGCCGAATACACGTGCTGCGAGTTCATGGGGTCGATGAACACGTCGTGCACGTCGCCGTGCGCGCCGTTGAAGCCGCCCACCGTGGTGAAGCTCTTGCCGCCGTCCTCGCTCAGGATCAGCGCGCCGTCGGTCTTGAAGACGCGTTTGGGGTTCTTCGGGTCGACGATCAGGTTGGCGAAGTAGAACGGCCGCCACACCATCCAGGTGCTCTTGTCGCCCTTCTCCCAGGTGCTGCCGCCGTCGTGCGAGATGTAGAGCGCCGAGTCGGTCGACTCGATGAAGGCATAGACCGTCTGCGCCTCGCTCGGCGCAAAGCTGAGCGCGATGCGGCCGTAGGGCTTGGCCGGCAGGCCTTTGCCAGCGGCGGCGCTGAGCTCGGTCCAGCTCCTGCCGCCGTCGCTGCTGCGATACAGCCCGCTGCCGGAGGCGGCCTTGGGGCCCTCGCCCCCGGAGCGGAACGTCCAGCCCTTGCGGCGGAAGTCCCACAGGCTGGCGAGCAGCACGTCGGGGCTGCCGGGCTGCATGGCGAGGCTGGCGCAGCCGGTGGAGAGATTTCCGCCCTTGAGGATGAGCTGCCAGCTCTTGCCGCCGTCGCTGGTCTTGTAGAGACCGCGCTCGGCCGAGTCGCTCCAGAGCTTGCCGGGCACGCACGCATAGACGGTGGCGGAGTCGCGCGGGTCGACGACGATCTGCGAGATGCGCTCGGAATCCTTCAGTCCCACGTTGGTCCAGGTCTCGCCCGCATCGGTCGACTTGTAGATGCCGTCGCCGATCGAGACGCTGTTGCGGGTCCATGACTCGCCGGTGCCCACCCACACGTTCTCGTGATGGGTCGGGTCGACGGCGATCGCGCCGATCGACTGCACCGCCGCCTTGTCGAACACCGGCTTGAAGATCGTGCCCGCGTCGGTGGATTTCCACACGCCGCCGCTCGCCGCGCCGACGAACACCGTGAGCTTGCCGGAGGGCTCGGTGTAGCCGGCGAGCGCCGAGATGCGCCCACTCATGGCGGCGGAGCCGATGTTGCGCACGCCGAGCCCGGAGATGACGCCCGAGTCGGCGACCACGTCGTCGGCCGCGACGAGCGCGGGAAGGTTGGCACCGAGGACGAGCGCACCGGCCAGCGCCAGGTATCGGAATCGCATGGGCTTCTCCCCGGGGATTATTTGGTCGCGGCTGCCGCCGGCTGCGTGGCTGGCAGACGGAACAGGCTGTCGCCGGACACGGTGTTGGCTTCGGCTTTCTCGATCTGCACCTTCTGGCGGTCGCTCGAGCCCTTCTCGCCGGAGACCTGCGAGAAGGCGAAGTAGACGCCGTCGACTTTCTCGTAGTCGCCGTAGTCGGTCACGGTCTCCTTCGGTACACCGTGCTGGATGCGGCGGTCGACGGTGCGGATCTCGAGGAAGTAGTCGGGGTCGAGATAGACGTAGCTGATGTCGCCATTCGGGCGGGTGACACGCAGCTTGTGCGCCTCGGTGCCGTCGACGTCCTCGGTGCCGAGATACTCGAGCCGGTAGCCCTTGGCCTTGTAGTCGACCAGCGCGCCGGCGAAGTCGGCGGCATTCTCGGCGAGCTCCTTGGCGTCGTCCGTCGACATCTTCTCGGGATCCTTGCGGCCCTGGAACGGGTTGATCTTCCAGCCCTGGCTGCCGTCGTAGGCCTGCACCAGCGTCAGGCCCTGCAGTGTCCCCTCGAAGCGGATCGAGGCCGGGCGCTCCACGACGCTCAGGTAGCCGAGCTGCAGCGTGTCACCGTTGACCAGCAGCTTGCCGCTGAGTCGCAGCGAATGGATGGCACCGAGTCGCTCGGCGCCACCCTTGGCGTCGACGTTCTTCGCAGCGAGCTCATCGGCGGTATAGGCGAATGCCTGGGACGCTGCGAACAGCAGCAGGGCAGCGGCAAAGCGCATGCGCTTAACTCCAGTCTCGGGTCAGATGCTACTAGTCCTGATAGTAGTCTAGTCCTCGTCCGCCGCGTTGACATCCCGCGGTGGCGCGAGATCCGCGCGCACCGGTGCCAGTCCCGCGGCCTTCAGCTGCCGGTTGAGATCCGGGAGATCGGCCTGGAGCCTGCGCCAGTCGACGAGCAGGCCCGCGAGAGACTCGCGCGCTGCCGCGGTCGCGGCGAGCTGGGCGGCGGTCGGCGGCGCATCGCCGCGCAGCAGCTCGGCGTACAGCCCGTTGATGTGGCCCTGCACCTCCGGCAGCAATGGCGGCGGCGGGGCTGCCGGCGGCGGGGCTGCCGGAGGCGGGGCGCCGGCCGCCTTCTGGTCCGCGGCCTCGAGCAGCGCCGTGAGGCGGGTCCGGTAGGCGGTGACGGACTGTGCCACGCCGCCGGAGGGCTTGAGCGCCTCGAGCTGTGCCTGCTCGGATTGCGCGCCGCGCAGCGCCTGCGAGCTCTCGGTGAGGAGCCTCGCGAGCTCGGTTGCGAGGTGCAGCTGATCGGCGAGCGCGCCCGCGGGCAGCTGTACGCGCGGATCCATCTTCAGCGTCAGCGGCTGCTCGAGCCTGTGCCCGTCGACCGTCAGTCGCACGCGGTAGCTGCCGGGCAGCGCGAGCGGTCCTTCGGGCAGCCGCGGTGTCGCATGCGGCACGGCCGAGATCGGGTAGCCGTGCTCGGTGGCGAGCGGCGCGGCATAGCGCAGGTTCCACACCCAGCGGTGCATGCCGGCGCTGGCGGGCAGCAGCTGCGGGGGCTTGAGCCAGTAAGCCGGGATCAGCTCGCGCGCGAGCTCCTCGGCGGTCGGGTCGGGCGGATCGTCGCTGCTGTAACGGCGCACGAGGTTGCCGCTGTCGTCGAGCACCTCGAGCGTCGCCGGGCGTTTGGCGTCGTGCGGCAGGAAATACTCGATGACGGCGCCGGCGGGCGGATTGGCGGCGAGCGGCTCATCGGGCGGGATCGGGGTGTCGGTCCAGGTGCTGCGGTGGACGCGCCAGGCGGCCGCCGGGCGGAACAGCACGGCCTCGCGCATGGGCGCGCTGCCGAGCTGGCGCAGCCGCGAGATGTCGTCGAGCACCCAGAAGGAGCGGCCGTGGGTCGCTACCACCAGGTCCTCGTCGTGGATCAGGAGATCGCGCATCGAGGTGTGCGGCAGGTTGAGCTGCAGAGAATCCCAGTGATCGCCGTCGTCGAACGACAGCCACACCGCCTTCTCGGTCGCCGCGAACAGCAGCCCCTTGCGTATCGGATCCTCGCGCACGGCGTTCACCGGCGCATCCGCCGGCAGCCCCGCGGCGAGCGATTGCCAGGTCCTGCCGCCGTCGTGGGTGCGGTAGAGGAGCGGGTGCAGATCGTCGATGCGCAGACGGCTCACCGAGACATAGGCGCTGTCGGCGTCGAAGTGCGACGCCTCGACCTGCGTCACCTTGCTCCACGGCGTCAGCTCGGGCGGCGTCACGTCGCTCCAGTGCGCTCCGCCGTCGCGGGTCACCCACACGAGGCCGTCGTCGGTGCCGGCCCAGAGCGTATCGATGCTCCTGGGCGAGGGCGCGAGCGCATAGATGACGCCGCGCTGCTGCTCGGCACCCTTGGGGTGCTGCGTGGCGACGCTTGCCGGCAGTGAGCCCGCCGCGCGCGAGAGGTCGGGGCTGATCGCGGTCCAGGTCATGCCGCCGTCGTTCGTCCGGTAGAGGCGGTTGATTCCGTAATACAGCAGGTGCGGATCGAGCGGCGAGTACACCAGCGGCTCGGTGCGATCGGCGCGCACGTCCTGAGCGCGTACCGGCACCGGCGTGACGTTCTGCACCTGCCCGGTCGACCAGTGGTATTTCGAGACCTCGGTGCGGCCGGCGCCGTAGATGACGTCCGGGTCGAGCGGGTCGGGCGCGACGTAGCCGTACTCGATGGCGCCCACCGGATGCCATTCGCGGTCGGTGATCGAGCCGTCGTTGCCGCGCGTGGCGATACACACCGAGCCGCTCTCCTGCTGTCCGGAGCAGACGCGGTACGGAAAGGTCGGCGCGGCGCTCACGTGATAGAGCTGCGCCGTCGGCTGGTTGAGCCAGCTGCTCCAGCTCGCGCCGCCGTTGACGCTGATGACCGCTCCCTGGTCGCTCACCAGCGCCAGGATGCGCGAGTCCGCGGGGCTGATCCACATGTTCTGGTAGTCGTCGCCGCCGGGAGCACCGCGCAACGGTACCCAGCTGCGGCCGCCGTCGACCGACTTCATGGTGACGATGCCCATGCTGTAGACGACGTCCGCGTTGGCCGGATCGACGCGCAGCACGGTGAGGTCGCCGCCGCCGATGCGCAGCGCCGCCCGCGGATCGTCGGTGATGCGCGCCCAGTGCTCGCCGGCGTCGTCGGAGCGGTACACACCGAGCCCGGCCGCCGACGAGTAGTCGCCCGGCTCGGTGGTGGCGGCGATCGCGTAGATGCGCCGCGGATCGCTCGCGGCGATCGAGAAGTTGATCTGGGTGAGCTTGTCGGGAAGTCCGGCGGTGAGTTGCTTCCAGCTGCTGCCGCCGTCGGTCGACTTGAACAGCCCGCCGTTGGTGCCCTCGAACTCGTTCTTGTCCTCCCAGGGTCCGAGGCGCGATTGCCACAGCGCCGCGTACACCACGTCCGGGTGCAGCGGATCGAGCGCGATCGCGGAGCCGCCGGTGTCGGCGTCCTTGTAGAGAACCCGCTCCCAGCTGGCGCCACCATCGCGCGAGCGATAGATGCCGCGCTCCGCGTTGGGGCCGTACGGATGGCCGAGCACCGCCGCAAACAGATGGTTGGGGTCGCGCGGGTCGACGGCGAGCTCCGGGATCTGCTGCCCGTCGGCGAGGCCGCCGTGCGTCCAGGTGCGCCCGCCGTCGGCGGAGCGGTACACGCCGTCGCCGACCGACAGGTCGGGCCGGCGCAGCCCTTCACCGCTCGCTACGTAGACGATGTTGGGATCCGAGGGGGCGACCGCGATTGCACCGATCGACTGGGTCGGCTGCCGATCGAAGATCGGCTGCCAGGTGCGCCCGGCATCGTCGCTCTTCCAGACCCCTCCATTGACGGCGCCGACGTAGAAGACGTTCGGCTGCGAGGCGACGCCGCTGACCGCCCGCGTGCGCCCGCCGCGCGTCGGCCCGATCATGCGCCAGGCGAGATCGGCATAGGCGCCGGCGGCCGGCTGCTGCGCCGGCGCACCGTCCGCGACGATGGTGAGCGCTACCAGGATTGATAGCAGACCGGGGCCTGCAGAAAGCACCGCGCTGGGTCGCACTGGGGAGTCCTCGGCTGGTTATTTTGAGCGCGCACGATACACCGCCGGCGCGCGAAGCGAAAATTCGCGCGCGGCGCCGCCGGCTCTAGCGGTACTGCCTGTAGGATTTTTCCTCGACGATGCGCGAGCCGAGCTGCGCGTTGATGCGCTTCTTGATGCTGGCGCGTTCGTCGTTCGACACGTACACCGCGCGCGCCAGCTCGATGAAGTCGCGGTCGAAGGTCTGCTTCGCCTCCTTGTCGCGAATGCGGTCCTCGATGTCCCACAGCCGCTCGTTGACCCGCTGCAGGGCGTGCTCGTCCTGAGCGAGCGCGCGCGCGGCGCAGCCGGAATCCTTCCAGGTCGCCTCGAGCAGCGCGAGCTCGAGTTTCACGTTGGCGAGCTTGGCGGCATCGAGGATCCGTGCCGCCTTGATGCGCAGGATCGTGATCTTGTCGAGCAGCTCGCCCGGAGAGACCGGCACCAGGATGTCACTCATGGGCGCGATCCTAGCAACTCATCGAGCCGCGCGGCGACTTCCTCGACCTGGATCAGGTCCATGACCCCCGTTTCCTCGATCTTGTGCCCCCAGGGGAGCTCCTGCGGCTCGCAGCCACGGAAGGCGCGTGCCGCGCGCGCATACGCGTCGACGCACCAGCGCCGCGAGAGGTAGGGCCCGCTGCGCGCCGGGTTGGTTGCGGCATAGAGCCCGATCACCGGCGTCCCGACCGTGGTCGCCATGTGCACGGGACCTGAGTCGGGGCTCACCAGCACAGTCGCGCGCGCGAGCAACGCGAGCAGCTCCGGCAGCGTGTCCTGGCCGATCTGGTTGACGACCGCGGCGCCGGCGGCGGCGGCGATCTCGGCGCCGCTGCGCCGCTCGATCTCGCTGGGACCGCCGGCGAGGATCACCCGCATGCCATGCCGCTCGGCGGCGTAGCGCGCCAGCGCCGCGTAGCGCTCGGCGCGCCAGTTGCGCCGCGTGTGGCTCGAGCACGGACTGATCACCAGCGTCGGTTGCGCATCCGGTATCAGCCGCTCGCCGTAGGCGCGCGCCGCCGCGGGCAGCGGCAGGTCCCAGCGCAGCAGCCGCTCGTGGATGCCGAGCGCGGCGGGGAAGCCGAACAGGCTGTCCTGCACGTGCTCGCGCGACTGCGCGGCGATACGGCTGTTGGTGAACAGCCACTGCAGCTCGCGCGCGCGCGGCCGGTCGAAGCCGAGCTTGATGGCGGCCGGCACCAGCAGCGCCACCAGGCTGGCGCGCAGCGCGACTTGCATGTGCAGCAGCACGTCGAAGCGGCGGCCGGCGAGGCGCGCGCGCAGGGCGCGCCGCGCGGCGAGTCCTGCGCGCTTGTCCACGGTGATAAACTCGATGCCTTCGATGAGGCTCACGAGGCGCGCTTCGCTCCGCCCCACGATCCAGGTCAGCTGCGTCGCCGGCCAGGCCTGCTGCAGGGTGCGCACGATCGGCACGACGTGGCAGGTATCACCGATCGCCGACAGTCTGAGGATGCAGAGACTGCGCGGCGGTTCGGCAAGAGGCAGCATGATGGAGTCAGGTTTGTGACGGAGCGCTGGGCGCTCGGCCCGGAAGTGAAACGCGAGGCCCTGCCGCGCGGCGCCATGCTATATGACGCCTCCCGCGTGAGCAATTTGCAGGGCGACTGGTTCACGCCCGCACACTGGCAGTCGCTCGGCGGGATCGAAAGCGCCGCGAGCGGCCGTGGCGCCGCCTACTACGTGAGCGCCGCCGGCAGGCGCTACGTGCTGCGTCGCTACCGCCGCGGCGGACTCGCGGCGCGCGTCTCGGCCGAGCGCTACGCATGGTGGGGCGAGAACCAGACGCGCCCGTTCGCGGAGTGGCAGCTCACCTACAGCCTGCACCGCGCGGGGCTGCCGGTGCCGGCGCCGATCGCGGCGCACTACCGGCGCGCCGGCCTCACCTATACGGGCGAGATCATCACCGAGCGCCTCGCCACCGTCGGCTCGCTCGCCGAGTGCCTCGGCACCGGCGCGCTCTCGATCCTCACCTGGATCTCGATCGGACGCTGCATCCGCCGCTTTCACGATCTCGGCGTGTGCCACGCCGATCTCAATGCGCAGAACATTCTTCTCAGCGAGGAGGGCGTGTACCTCATCGACTTCGACCGCTGTCAGCTGCGCAGCCCCGGCCTGTGGCGCGATGCGAACCTGGTGCGGCTGCGCCGCTCGCTCGAGAAGCTCACCTGGGGATTGCCGCCGGAGCGCTTCGGCGAAGCCGACTGGCACGGGCTGCTGGACGGCTATCGCCAGTCCTCGGGCAGCCCCGGCTCCGAGCCGGCCGCGGCTGAAGGCTGAAGGTCTTGCGCCTCCTCTACCTGCTCGCCGTCTACCTCAGCGCGCCGCTGATCTCGGTCGTGTTCCTGTGGCGCGGCATCCGCGATCGCAGCTACTGGCGCAGCTTCGGCGAGCGCTGGGGATTCGGCACGCGCCGGCCGCCGCGCGGCGTATGGCTGCACGCCGTCTCGGTCGGCGAGGTGCAGGCGTGTGCGCCGCTGGTCGGCGCGTTGAGCCGCCGGCATCCGCAGCTGCCGCTCACGGTGACGACCTTCACGCCGACCGGCGCGGCACGCGCTCGCGCACTCGTCGGCAACGTCGCCGATGTGCGCTACGTGCCCTTCGATCTGCCGGGCGCGGTGCGCCGCTTCCTCAGGCGGGTCGAGCCGCAGCTGGCGGTCATCTTCGAGACGGAGCTCTGGCCCAATCTGTACCGCGAATGCCGCCGGCGGCGCATACCGCTGGTGCTGGCGAGCGCGCGCCTCTCGGAGCGCTCGCTCGGCCGTTACCGGCGCCTCGGCGCGCTGTTCACCGACGCGGTGTCGAGCGCCTCGATCGTCGCCGCCCAGGGCGAGGGCGATGCCGCACGCTTCCGGGCGCTCGGTGCCGCGGCAGCCAGCACCCACGTGACCGGCAATCTCAAATTCGACTTCGAGCTGCCGGAAGGGCTCGCCGCGCGCGGGCGGCGCTTGCGCGAGGAGTATGCGCGCGGGCGTCCGTTGTGGGTCGCCGGCAGCACGCACCAGGGGGAGGAGGCGGCGGTGCTCGAGGCGCAGCGCCTGGTGCGCGCAAGTCACGCAGACGCCCTGGTGGTGATTGCGCCGCGGCACCCGGCGCGCTTCGCGGCGGTGGCGCAGCAGCTCGCTGCCGCCGGAGTGAGCTACGTGCGCCGCTCGGACGGGGAGGGCGCGGCCGGGACGGCCGCGGCCGAGGTGCTGCTGCTCGACTCGCTCGGCGAGCTGCTCGAGTTCTATGCGGCGGCCGACGTCGCCTTCGTCGGCGGCAGCCTGGTGCCGGTAGGCGGCCACAACCTGCTCGAGCCGGCCGCGCTCGGCGTGGCGACCCTCACCGGGCCGCACAACTTCAACGGGGCCGAGGTGGCGCGGCTGCTGACGGCACGCGGCGCCGCGGCCGTCGTCGCCAGCCCGCAGGAGCTCGGCGCGCGTGTCAGCGCGCTGCTCGCCGATCGCGCGGAACGCGAGCGCATCGGCGCTCTCGGCAGGGACTCGGTGGAGGCGAGCCGCGGTGCGCTGGCGCGGCTGCTCGGGCTGATAGAGCCGTTGCTGGCTGGTTAGGTTTTTGCCGGCTGCGCGGCGCTGCGTCAGCGGTTCAGGCCGCCCTGCGGCTTGGGCGGCGATGTGCTCTCGCTCGGTGGCACGGTCGGCCGGAGCGTCTCCGGCGTTTCTATCGCGGGCGAGGTCGGCGCGCTGGTCGTGAGCCAGGTGTTGACGGTGTCGAGCTCGGGCCGGTCGAGGGTGCCGGCTGCCAGGCGCAGCGTCAGTACGCTCACGATGTAGTCGTAGCGCGCGACCGCGAAGTTGGTCTGCGCCTGCACCAGGTTGCGCCGCGCGTTGAGCACGTCGACCGAGGTGCGCGTGCCGACCTCGTAGCCCGCCTCGGTGGCCTTGAGCGCCGTCTCATTGGACTCGAGCGCCTGGCGCAGCGCCTGCACGTGCGCGATGCCGCTGATGACGCCGAGATAGGCGTCGCGCGCCTGGCGCTCGGTGGCGCGCGAGCTCTGCACCACGCCCTCCTTGGCCGCAATCCACAGGTACTCGGCCTGGCGGACTTTCGACTGAGTGTAGCCGCCGGAGAACAGCGGCACCGTGAGCTCCAGCGTGATCTGCCGGTCGTTGACCTTGTTGTCGACGCCGTTGAAGGTCAGGCCCTCGACGGTCTCGTCGGAGGTCTGGTAGGTGTAGGAGCGCCCGGCCGAGATGTCGAGCGACGGCAGGTGGCCGCCGACCGCGACCCTGACGTTATCGCGGGCGATGTCCGCCGCCAGGCGGCTCGAGATGAGCGTCGGGTTCTGCTCGAGCGAGATGTCCACCCAGCGGCTCTCGTCGGCGGGCTCGGGGTTGAGCAGCGGCATGTCGATGCCGGGCTTGGCGAGCCGGTCGTACTTCTCCCCGGTGATCTCCTGCAGCTGATCCTCGGAGGTCGCGAGTGCGCGCTTGTCGGCGATCACGGTCGCGGCCGCCGTGTCGCGCGCCGCCTTGGCATCCTCGACGTCGGTGATCGCGATCAGTCCCACGTCGAAGCGCGTGGTGGCCTGGTCCAGCTGCCGGGAGATCGCCTCGAGCGCCGCCTGGTCGGCCTCGAGAGTGTCCTCGGCCGTGAGCACGTTGAAGTAGGCGGTCCCGACTCGGAGGATCAGCTGCTGCTCGGCGGCCTGGTAGGTCGCCTCGGCCTCCGCGACCTGGGCGCTCGCGGCCTTGAGCGTCATCCAGTTCGACCACGAGAAGACGTTCTGCTTGAGATTGAGACCCCACGTCTTGGTGGTGGTGTCGACGGTATCGGGCTCGGGGATCACGATCAGCAGCGGCGGCCCGTTGGGATTCGCCGGATTGGTGATCGCGTTGATCGAGTCCTGGAAGCCCGACTGGTGGTCGCGGGTGACGCCTGCGGTGCCGTTGAGCTGCGGCAGCAGCGCCGCGATGGCCTGCGGCTTCGCCTCGCGGGCCGCGAGGCGGTTGGCATCCGCTTGACGGATCACGGGGTCGTTCTTCAGCGCATCCTCGAACACCCCCACGAGGTCCTTGGGCGCTGCCGGGCCGGCAAAGCCGGCGAGCAGGCAGGCAAGGATTGCGGCGCGCTTCACGGCTGCGATTCCCTGCGACGCCGAGCTCAGAAGTGAAAGCGCGCCGGCCGCGGGGCGTTGACCAGCGGGTCGATCACGGTCTCGAACAGGCTGTCGGTGGCCCAGGCGGTCTCGCTGATGCGACGCACCAGCCGCGCCTCCATGACGGGTGCCTCCCCGACCACCATGAACAGTCGGCCCCCGATCTCGAGCTGCTGCTCGAAGCGTGCGTCGTAGAGCGGCAGCGAGCCCGTCACGGCGATCGCGCCGTAGCGCTCGCCGCTCTCGGCTGCGAGCGCATCCGCGTTCACCACCTCGACGTCGCTCATGCCGAAGGCGGCCAGGTTGCGCGCCGCGAGGCCGGCGAGCTCGGCGTACAGCTCGAGGGTGCGCACCCGGGCACCGGCGGCGCGCAGGCACGCCGCCACGAACCCCGAGCCCGTCCCCACCTCGAGCGCCCGGGCGCCCGCGGCGGGCTCGAGCGCCTGCAGCAGGCGGCCGACGACGCTCGGGCGCAGCATGTGCTGCCCCTCGGGCAGCGGGACCTCGGCGTCGGCGTAGGCGCGGAAGCGCTGCGGCGGCGGTACGAAGGCCTCGCGCGGCACGCGGCGCAGCGTCCCGAGCACGCGCTCATCCAGCACATCCCAGGCCCGCACCTGTTGTTCGATCATCTGCTCGAGCGGCTCGGCCGGCTGCATTCTCAGGCTCCGCGACTTCACTTAATGAAACGTTCGAAAGCGCGGCAGAAGTTAAGGGTTTTCGGTGGCCCTGCCAAGCGGCAATGCGACGAGATATGGTGAAATCCCGACGGGGCGAGCGGAGGCCGCGTTATGCTTAAGCGTGCGCGCGACCCCCGGCACGAGAAGTCAAATCAGAGTGCTACAAGGGGCGTGTGCCGAGCAAGCGCAGGGGCTTGAGAAGTATTCCAGATGTCGATCACCGGGCTGTTGTGCCTTCTGTTCGCGCTCGTCGCAGCGCTGCTCGTGGTGCTTTACGCGCTGCAGCGGCGCGACCTGAGGAGCATCGAGCAGCTGTCGCAGCAGCTGCAGCGCATCGCCATCGGCGGACGGCTCCCCGGGCGGGTCGACGTCGACAGCGACAAGCCGGAGGTTGCCGCGCTGGTGACCGCCGTGAATCACCTGCTGACCCGCTCCGGAGCGGAGGAACAGGACGTCGCGCTGGCGCCACGGCTGTTTGCCGATCTCGGCGAGCGCATCCACGAGGCCGTGCTGGTGCACCGCGAGGTGATCCTGTACGCCAACCGCCAGTTCGCCAGCTTCGTCGGCGTCGATCGCGTGGAGCTGATCGGACGGCGGCTGGGAGACCTGGTGCCGCCGGAGTATGCGGAGCTCGTCAACGAGAACATCCGCCGGCGCCTCGCCGGGGAATCCGCCGCGGAGCGCTACGAGATCGATATGGTGGGGCTGCAGGGCCAGGTGAGCCGTCTGGAGATCGCTTCCACCGTGGTCGATTATGACAAGGGCAACGCGCTGCTCATCACCGGGGTCGAGATCATCCCGACGCAGACGACGCCGGCGCTGCGCCTGCCGGGCGAGGCGGCGCCGACCCCGCAGCAGCTGGCGCTCAACTCGCTCGCCGAGGCCATCATCGCCACCGACGAGCGCGGCCGCATCACCTTCATGAACCCGGCCGCCGAGCGGCTTACCGGGAGCGATCAGCAGCAGGCCTCGGGCAAGGTCCTCGAGGAGATCGTCAGCCTGGTCGACGAGACCGACCGGCGGCTGCTGTCCGACCCGGTGCACCAGGCGCTCACCAGCGGGGCGCCGGTGACGCTCGGACGCCGTGCGCTGCTGCTGTCGCGCAGCAACGGCAGCGAGCGCTCGATCGAGCTGTCGGCATCGCCGGTGCGCAACGCCGCCAAGGAGGTGGTCGGGGCCGTGCTGCTGCTGCACGACGTCACGGAGCTGCGCGGGCTGGCACGCCAGATGTCCTACCAGGCGACGCACGATGCGCTCACCGGGCTGGTGAACCGGCGCGAGTTCGAGCGGCGGCTCGAGGAGGCCATCGAGAGCGGCCATCGCGGCGACAGCCAGCACGTGCTGTGTTATCTCGATCTCGATCGTTTCAAGCTGGTGAACGACACCAGCGGCCATCTCGCCGGCGACAGCATGCTGCGCGAGGTCGCCAAGCTGCTGCGCGACGCGGTACGCGACAGCGACACGGTGGCGCGCCTCGGCGGCGACGAATTCGGCATGCTGCTCATCGGCTGCCCGCTCGAGAAGGCGCGCCAGATCGCCGACGACGTGTGCCGCTCGGTGGGCGACTACCGCTTCGTGTGGAAGGACCGCATCTTCAACATCGGCGTGTCGGTCGGGCTGGTGGAAATCTCGCGCGAGAGCGGCACGCTCGAGGAGCTGATGGCGGCGGCCGATACCGCCTGCTACGTGGCGAAGAAGCAGGGCAGCGGCCGGGTCGCCGTGTACTCGGCGCGCGATGAGGCGCTGGCGCGCCACTCGGGCGAGATCCAGTGGCTGCAGCGGCTGCAGGGGGCCCTCAAGGACAACCGCTTCCAGCTCTATTACCAGGTCATCGTGCCGGCCCACGAAAGCGACGGCGGGCCGGCGATGGAGGTGTTGGTGCGGCTGCGCGACGAAAGCGGCCAGGAGCTGCCGCCGGCGGAGTTCATGCGCGCCGCCGAGCGCTACCGCCTCATGGGACTGGTGGACCGCTGGGTGGTGCAGACCACGCTCGCGGCGCTCGGCCGCGGCGCCATCCCGGTGCAACCCGATCGCAGCGTCGCCATCAACGTCTCCGGACAGACGCTCGGCGACTCGCAGTTTCTCGAGTTCGTGGTCGAGTGCCTCGACAGCACCGGCGTGTCACCGGCGCAGATCTGCTTCGAGATCACCGAGAGCGCGGTGGTGGCCAATCTCGAGCACGCGCGGCGCTTCGTCGGCGTGCTGCACGGCATGGGCTGCCAGTTCGCGCTCGATGATTTCGGCTCGGGCGTCGGCTCGTTCTCCAACCTCAAGAACCTGCCGCTCGATTACCTCAAGATCGACGGCTCGTTCATCCGCAACCTGGCGCGCGATACGGTCAACCAGGCGATGGTGACCGCGATGATCAAGCTCGCGCGCACTCTCAACTTCAAGGTGATCGCCGAGCAGGTCGAGGACAGCGCCGCGGTCGAGGCGGCGCGGCGCATGGGGGTCGACTACCTGCAGGGCTATGCCATCGGCAGGCCCCAGCCGCTGCCGCTCGCGATAGCCGCGTA
>JASHVF010000390.1 GCA_030039615.1 Gammaproteobacteria bacterium
GCGATCTCGAACTCGCCGTGCGAGGCGAGCGGCGTCAGGTGCACCGTGCCGCTCCAGTCGAGCCGCTCGCCCTGCGGCGAGGCCGCATGCAGCGTGTAGGTATCGCCGGTCGCCGCGGTGGTGCTGAAGTCGCGCAGCTCGAAGGCGATCGGTGTGAGGTCCGCGCGGAACGGTGTCGGGCGCGTGCGATCCTCGAAGGTGGTGCCGCCGTCGCTGACGGCCAGGCGGCCGATGTAGAGCCGCAGCGGAGCGCCCGGCTTCTGCTGCGGCGGCGGCGGCGGTGAGGGCGGAAAGCCCTTGCCGAGGTCGGCGAGGTTCAGCTCGCCGCCCGGGCGGATGACCGCCCGTACGTAGGGGCGCTCGAGCAGGATCTCGCCGAAGCTCGGCCCAAGGCGCCACAGGCTCGCGAGCTGCAGCCCGACGTGCAGCCGATCGAACGAGATCATCGTCTGCCCGTCCGCGTCCGGCAGCGCGAGCTGCGTGACGTCGAGGTTCAGCGTGAACGGGTTGAAGCGAATGTCACCGATGGCGAGCGTGCGTCCATAGTGAGTACGCACGAAGTCCCCGGCCGCCTGGCGCGCGAAGTGCGGCACGGCGAAAAACCCGCCGAGCGCGTAGGCGGCGAGCAGCGCCAGCGCGGCTGCGATCAGGATAATTCTGCGCCGGGAGAGACCCACGGGGCTCCTCATCTTGTTATGGGGCTATCGTAGAACATCGCGGCGGGCGCCACTACACTCGCTGGCCACCCCTTAAGGCTTCAGGAGAATCAGTGCGTGGGTGATGCGCCACAGCCGCTCGGTACGCTGGACGTCGCGCTCGGGCACGCGCGCGGGCTCCTGGCAAAGGATCCGCAGCGCGCCGCGGAGCAGGCGCTCGAGATCCTCAGGGCGGCTCCGGGTCACCCGCTGGCGCGCCTGATTCTCGGCGCGGCCTACCGCATCTGCGGCCGCACGCACGCGGCGCTCGAGCTGCTCGAGCCGCTCGCGCGTGAGCAGGCAGGCGCCGCGCCGGTGCAACTCGAGCTCGGCATTGCGCTCGGCGAGGCCGGCCGCGCCGCGGAGGCCGTCGCGGCGCTGCGCCGCGCACTGCTCGCAAAGCCCGACTCCGCCGACGCCTGGCGCGTGCTGGCCGACCAGCTCGATGTGCAGGGCGATGGCACCGCGGCGGACGAGGCGCGGGCGCACTACCTCGAGGCCGCGACCGCCGATCCGCGCCTGCTCGAGGCGGCGCGCGCCCTGGTGCGCAACGAGCTGCCGGCCGCCGAGGCGCGCCTGCGCGCGCATCTCAAGGCCTTCCCGACCGACGTCGCGGCGCTGCGCATGCTGGCGGAGGTCGCCGGTCGCCTCGGCCGCTACCAGGACGCGCGCGAGCTGCTCGAGCGTTGCCTCGCTCTCGCACCGGGCTTCGACGCCGCGCGTCACAACTACGCACTGGTGCTGAACCGCCAGGGAAAAGCCGACCTCGCCCTGCCGCAGGTCGAGCGGCTCCTGGCACGCGAGCCGCGTCATCCGGGCTATCGGAACCTCCACGCCGCGGTACTCGCCAACCTCGGCGACTATCTCGGCTCGATCCGCATCTACGAGGCCGTCCTCGAGGAATTCCCGCAGCAGTCGCGGGTCTGGATGAGCCTCGGCCACTCGCTGAAGACGGCCGGCCGTCAGGACGAGAGCATCGCGGCGTACCGCCGTGCCATCGGTCTCGAGCCGACGCTCGGCGAGGCCTGGTGGAGCCTCGCCAACTTGAAGACGTTCCGCTTCACGGACGCGGACGTCGCGGCGCTGCGCGCCGCGCTTGCCCGCAGCGACCTCTCCGACGAGGACCGGCTGCATTTCGAGTTCGCGCTCGGCAAGGCGCTCGAGGACGCCGCCCGCTACGAGGAGTCGTTCGCGCACTATGCGCACGGCAACGCGCTGCGGCGTGCCAGCCATCCCTACAGCGCCGCCGAGAACACCCGCTTCGTGGAGCGCTCGCGCGCGCTCTTCACGCGCGAGTTCTTCGCGGCCCGTGCCGGCAGCGGCAGCAAGGCCGCCGACCCGATCTTCGTTCTCGGCATGCCTCGCTCCGGCTCAACGCTCGTCGAGCAGATCCTCGCGAGCCACTCGCGCGTCGAAGGCACCATGGAGCTGCCGGACATTGCGCTGCTGGCGCGCGAGATCGCCGCGGACCATGCCGCCGGTTCCGAGGCCGCCTTCCTGACGGCGCTGGCTGCGCTCACGGGCGCCGAGCTCGAGCGGCTCGGCGAGCGCTACCTGGCGCGCACCCGGGCGCTGCGCCGGAGCGCGGCGCCGTTCTTCGTCGACAAGATGCCGAACAACTGTCTCTATGTCGGGCTCATTCAACTCATCCTGCCGAATGCCCGCATCATCGATACGCGGCGCCACCCGCTCGGCTGCTGCTTCTCGTGCTTCAAGCAGCAGTTCGCGCGCGGCCAGAGCTTCACCTACGCGCTCGAGGACCTGGGGCTCTATTACCGCGACTACGTGGCGCTCATGCACCACTTTGATGCGGTGCTGCCAGGCCGGGTGCACCGCGTGTTCTATGAGGCCATGGTGTCCGACACCGAGGCCGAGGTGCGGCGGCTGCTCGAGTACTGCGGCCTGCCGTTCGAGGAGGCGTGCCTCAGGTTCTACGAGAACGAACGCGCCGTGCGTACCGCAAGCTCCGAGCAGGTGCGCATGCCGGTCTTTCGCGACGCCCTTGAACACTGGCGACACTACGAGCCCTGGCTCGATCCGCTGAAGCACGCCCTCGGCGCGACGCTCAGTGAGTACCCGGCGGTGCCGGACGGATTTTAAAATCCGTGTGCTTCGCGTAGGCTTGGGTCCTTCGGGGGAGCTGCGCGATTACCACAACCACCTATTCGAACGGGGGCAGCAATGACTCGTAGTCGACGTCGTAAAATAGCGCGTGATCGGGCGCTGCAGCAGCGCCGCATCGTGCGCACGGGAATACCTGTTGCATCCGCGCTACTGGCGGCGATGCCCGCGGCGTATGCCCAGAATGCCCAGCAGGAACAGGCCACCGCCGAGTCGACCGGCGGCCTGCAGGAGGTCGTGGTCACGGCCGAGAAGCGCGTCGAGAACCTGCAGAACGTGCCGATCAGCGTGCAGGTGTTCGACTCCGCCAAGCTCGATCAGCTCGGCATCGTCAACCTCGACGACTACGTGAAGTACGCGCCCAGCATCTCCTACGTGCGCGGCCAGGGCGAAGGCAGCAACGGCCAGCCGGGCGACTCACACATCTATATCCGCGGCGTCGTGAGCGGCGGCGACGGCAACCACTCGGGCTCGCAGCCGAGCGTCGGTGTCTACCTCGATGAGCAGCCGGTGACCACGATCGACGGCACTCCCGACATGCACATCTACGACGTGCAGCGCATCGAGGTGCTGGAGGGACCGCAGGGCACGCTGTTCGGCGCAAGCTCCGAGTCGGGCACGGTGCGCATCATCACCAACAAGCCGGACCCGAGCCACTTCTCCGCCGGCTACGACATACAGGGCAATCAGGTGACCGACGGCGGCACCGGCTGGGAGGCGGAAGGTTTCGTCAACATCCCGCTCGGCAGCAACGCGGCGATACGCCTGGTCGGCTGGGACGAGCACGACGCCGGCTACATCAGCAACGTGGCCGGCAGCAATCCGAGCGCCTGTATCGAGAATGGCGTGCGCACCTTCCCCACCTGGGCCGGCCAGGTTCCCTCGCCCACCTCCTGCCCGACGGTGGCACCGGTCGGCGCGGGCTCGATCAGCAACGCGAGCTCGGTAGCGGCCAACTACAACACCGTGGACATCCGCGGCGGCCGCGGCGCGCTCAAGATCGACCTCAACGACAACTGGACGGTGACGCCGACCTTCATGGCGCAGAACACCCAGACCGAGGGCTTTTTCGCCTACGACCCGGGTGTCGGCGATCTCGACGTGGTGCACTTCGGACCCGAGAACAGCAGCGACTCCTGGTACCAGGCGGCGCTCACCGTCGAGGGCAAGGTCAACAACTTCGACATCGTCTACGCAGGCGGCTATTTCAAGCGCGAGACCGCCTCGATCGGCGAATACAGCGACTACTCGGTGTTCTACGACCGCGTCTACGGATCGGGCGCCAACTGGGTCGGCAACAATGGCAAGCCGATCATGCCGCAGGAGTTCGTCGACGGCGGCGGCTACTTCGAGAAGTGGAGCCACGAGCTGCGCGTCAGCACGCCGGAGAACGAGCCGGTGCAGGCGACCGTGGGCCTGTTCATCGAGCGGCAGCTGCACAACATCTGGCAGCTGTACACCATGCCCGGCTACGGCTACAGCAACGTCGGCATCGACAATCCCAACGGCTTCGCCACCTCGCTGTCGATCCCGGGTTTCCCGGACGCGATCTGGCTGACCGACGAGCAACGCGTCGACCGCGACCAGGCGGCCTTCGCCCAGGTGGTGTGGAACATCACCTCGCAGTGGGCCCTCACCGGCGGA
>JASHVF010000391.1 GCA_030039615.1 Gammaproteobacteria bacterium
TTCTCCTCGCGCTCCTGGTCGGAGACCACGCCCTTGGGTGAGTCGCGCCAGCGCTCGTAGGTCGTGAGCGCTAGCTGCGACTCGGCCTGGCGCACCAGCTCCTGGGCCCGGCCCGCCTGCAGCTGCGCGCGCGCCGCGGCGAGCTGCGCATCGAGGTCCGGGGTCTCGATGAGCGCCAGCACCTCACGGGCCTTGACGTGGTCGCCGATGTCCACGAACCACTTGCCGACGTAGCCGTTGACGCGCGCGTAGATGGTGCTCGCGTGCCAGGCGGCCGTTTCCCCGGGCAGCACCAGGCGCTGCACCGCGCCGACCGGTTGCGCCACGACGACATCGACGAGCGGCGGCGCGCCCGCAGCCTCGAGGGTGGCGCGCGCCACGCCGCGCGCCTTGATGAACCGGTCGATGCTCACCAGCACGAACAGCAGCGCGAGCGCCGCCGCAAAGATGAGCACGGCCTTCTTGAGGCGCGCACCGGTGTCGGGAGCGAAACCCGCCGAGACGGCGGGTGGCTCGTCGTTCACCACCTCGGCGGCGTAGTCGGTCTCGCGGATTTCGCCCCGGTCGGTGGGATTCATGCGGGTTGCGCCTCGGTAGCTGCCCGCGGCGCGCGGCGCAGCAGACGGTACATGGTGGGAACGAACACCAGTGTCGCGAAGGTGGCGAACAGCAGCCCGCCGATCACCGCGCGGGCGAGCGGCGCGTTCTGCTCGCCGCCCTCGCCCACGCCGATCGCCATCGGCACCATGCCGAGAATCATGGCGCCGGCGGTCATAAGCACCGGGCGGATGCGGGTAAAGCCCGCCGTGATTGCGGCCAGCAGCGCATCGTCGCCCGCCGCCATGCGCTGGTTGGCAAAGGTCACGACCAGGATGCTGTTGGCGGTGGTGAGGCCGATGCACATGAGAGTTCCCATGAGCGCCGGCACCGAAAGATGCGTCTGTGTCAGGAACAGCATCCACATGACGCCGCTCAGCGCGAACGGCGTCGCCATAAGCACCACCAGCGGATCGATCCAGCTCTGGAAGTTGATTACCAGGAACAGGTACACCAGCACCACCGCGAGCGCGATACCGGCAAAGAGGCCGGTATAGCTCTCGCGCATGGTCTCGACCTGCCCGCTCAAGGTCACGCGCATGGCCTTGTCGGCCGGCGGCTGGTTGGCGGCGATCACGCGGCTGATGTCGCCCGAGGTCGAGTTGAGGTCGCGTCCCTGCACGTTCGCCTGCACGTCGAAGACCGGGCGGATGTTGAGCTGCGAGGTGGTGAGCGGCACCGTCTGCCGGCCGATCGAGGTCATGTTCATGAGCAGCTGCGAGCTGCCCTGCGAGCTCGTGACCGGCATGATCTTCAGGTCCTGCGAGGAGGCGATGTCGTAAGTGGGCTGCTGCACCACCAGGGGATAGCTGACACCGTTCTTCGGATCGACCCAGAAGTTGGGCGCGGTCTGTGCGCTCGAGCTGGTGGTGACCAGCACGTTGCTGGCCGCGTCACGCTGCGTGAGCCCGACCTGGGTTGCGAGCGCGCGATCAACGCTCACCGACAGCGCGGGGGCATCCGGGACCTGCGCGACGTGCGCATCGACCACGCCGGGAATGCGCGCCACCAGGGCAGTGAGCCTGGCCGCCAGTCGGTAGGCGCTGTCGGTATCGGAGGCCGTCACGCGCACATCGATGGGCGCGGGCTGACCGAAGTTCAGCACCTGGTCGACGATGTCGGCCGGCTGGAAGAAGAACTGCAGCGCCGGGAAGCGCTGTGGCAGCTCGCGGCGCAGCATCGCCGTGAGCTGCGCGCTGGGCGAGTGCTGCGGGGCGAGCGATATGAGGATCTCGCCGTCCATGGGGCCGGCGGTTGCCGAATCGCTGAGCGCGATATTGATGCCGCTATAGGGCAGTCCGATGTTGTCGAGGATCACCGCGATCTGCCCGTTGCCGACCAGCTTGCGGATCGTCGACTCGACCTGGGCGAAATACTGCTGCGTCGTCTCGATGCGCGTGCCGGCCGGCGCGCGCACGTGCAGCCGCATCTGCCCGGCGTCGACCTCCGGGAAGAAGTCGCGCCCGAGCAGCGGAAAGAGCGGCAACGACAGCACCATGATGGCGATGAAGGCCAGCACCGTGACCTTAGGTTGCGACAGCGCCCAGGCGAGCGCGTTGCGGTAGGTATCGCGGAAGCGCTCGAAGCCGCGCTCGAAGGCGAGGTGTATGCCATGGAGGCGCCCACCCAGCGTGGTGAGCTCGGCGCGCCATCCGGCGCCGCCACTGGACGGGCCCGGGAGCGGAGGCGCGGCCGGCGGCGCGCCGTGCGCGCCGCGCGGCTGCGAGCGCATCAGGTAGAGAAACAGCACCGGCACCATGGTGAAGGACAGCGCGAGACTCGCCAGCAGCGACACGATCACCGATACGGACAGCGGCGAGAACAGGTACTTCGCCGTGCCCTCGAGCAGGAACACCGGCACGAACACGATACAGATGCATAGCGTCGAGAGCACCGTCGGCACGCCGACCTCGCCGGCGCCGTGCACCACGGCGTCGGGCAGGTGCTGGTGCAGGCCGGCATGGCGCTCGATGTTCTCGATCACCACCGTGCCGTTGTCGACCAGGATCCCGACCGCGAGCGCGAAGCCGCCGAGCGTCATGGTATTGAGCGTCTCGCCGCCGGCGCCCATGGCGAGCACCGCCGCGATGATCGACAGCGGAATCGAGGCCAGGATGATGATGGTGAGGCGCCAGTTGCCGAGAAACAGCAGGATCATGAGCGCCGTGAGCCCGGCGGCCATGCAGCCGCCCAGCAACACGCTGTTGAGGGCCGCCTTGACGAACACCGACTGGTCGAAGATCGGCAGGATGCGCACCCCCGCGGGCAGCATGTGGCGGATGTCGGGGAGCGCTGCCCGGATGCCGGCGATCACCGCGAGCGTCGACACACCGCCGGTGTTGCGGATGGTCATGAGCGCACCCGGCACGCCGTCCACCGACACCGAGTTGGTCTGCACCTGGAAGCCGTCGTGCACGTGCGCCACGTCGCGCATGAAGACTTCGCGGCCCGCCACCTGTTTGATCGGGAAGGAGTTGAGCGTCTCGATCACGTCCGGGCTGTTGTTCATCGCCACCAGGTAGTCGAGCGAGCCGATCTTGACGTCGCCCGCGGGCAGGATGACGTTCTGGCTCTGCAGCGCATTGCTCACGTCCGCCGGCGTCAGGCCGCGCGCCTGTAGCGCCTGCTGGTCGAGGTCGGCCATGATGACGCGCGGCTTGCCGCCGTAGGGGTATGGCACCTCGGCGCCGTGCACCACGGCGAGCGCCGGGCGGATGATGTTCTGGCCGAGGTCGTTGAGCGCCGTGTCGGGCAGCGAGTTGCTGGACAGGCTCAGCTGGATGATGGGCACGTCGGTCGCGCCGTAGCGGATGACCAGCGGCGGCGTGATGTTGGGCGGCATGTACTTGAGCACCACCAGCGCGCTGCTGGCGAGCTGCGAGATGGCGCGCGTGACGTCGGCCCCTTCGTGCAGGTAGACGCGCTCGACGCCCACCCCCTCGTAGCTGGTGGCCTCGATGCGCGAGATGTCGTCGACCAGCGAGGCCATCTGCCGCTCATGCAGCGTGAGGATGCGGTTCTGGATGTCGGCGGCATCCATGCCGGCGTAGGTCCACACCACGCTGCACACCGGAATGTCCATCTGCGGAAAGATGTCCACCGGCATGCGCAACGCCTCGCCGACGCCGAGCAGCGCGATGAGCAGCAGCAGCGCCACCACCGTGTAAGGCCGCCGGAGAACGTACTGGACGAGTGACATGCGTGAGGCTTCAGGAGCGCGACGGCTCAGAGGCCAGCGGCTGGCGTACGCGGAAAGTGCTGCCCTTGCCCGCGGTGCTCTGGACTTCCACCTCGGCGCCGTGCGCGCTGCAGATGGACTTGACGATAGCCAATCCCAGGCCCGCTCCGCCCGGCTCGCGCGAGCGCGAGCTGTCGACCCGGAAGAACCGCTTGAAGACCTGCGGCAGCGCCTCGGGCGGAATGCCGATGCCGTCGTCGGTGACTTCCAGAACCGCCCAGGCACCCTCGCGCCGCACACTGAGCGCGATGTGCCCGCCGCGCGCGGTGTACTTGATGGCGTTGTCGAGCAGGTTGACGATCACCTGCTTGAGGCGCGCGCGGTCGCCCTGCACTGCCAGCCCGGGGGTCAACTCGCAGCTCACGCGGATGTCCTTGTCGGTCGCGAGCAGGCTCATCTGCTCGGCCGTGGTGGAGGCGAGCTCGGCCAGATCGAGCCGCTGCCAGCCGCCACCGGCGTCGCCGGCATCGAGGCGTGACAGCGCGAACAGGCTCTCGACGATCTCCCCGAGGCGCGCGACCTCCTCGAGCACGCTCCCGAGCGCCTCGCGCGTTTCGCTGCCGAGGCTGGCATTCTGCGCGAGGCTCTCGAGCTCGGCGCGCATCACCGCGAGCGGTGTGCGCAGCTCGTGGCTCGCGTCCGCCACGAACTGCTTCGAGCTGCGGATCGCATCCTCGAGGCGCGCGATCATGCGATTGAGCGACTCGGCGAGGCGCTCGAGCTCGTCTCCGCTTGGCACGACCGGCAGCCGCTCGCTGAGGGAATGCTGGGTGATTTCCTCGGCCTTGATCGCGATACGCTCGACCGGCTCGAGGGCGCGATGTACGAGCAGAAAGCCGCCCGCCACCGCCGCCGCGACCGCGATCGGCAGACCCACGGCGAGCATGACGAGGACCTGCTCCAGCGTGTCCTCCACCGGCGCTGCGGAAGTGCCCACCTCGACGCGGTAGAGCGTGCCGTCGGCGCCGGTGGCGGGAACGGCCGCGATCAGCAGCGGGGCCCCCGGGAGCTGCTGCACCTTGCGCGTCGAGCCCTCGAGGAAGTTGCCGCCGAGCGCCGCCACGCGCCCCGGCACGAACAGCTCATTGCGCGGAGCGCCCGAGGCATAGACAACCTCGCCGTCGGCGCGTGAGATGCGGATGAAGCGATCGTTGAGCTCCGGGGAGTAGAGATTCTCCACCTCGCCCGCGAGCGTGGTCTCGGTGTCGCGGTGTGCATGCGCCACGAGCGTGCCGGCGATCTGCCGAGCACGGCGCGTCTGGGTGTCGAGCAGATTGGCTTCCAGGTAGTGCCGCAGGAAGAGGAAGGTGAGACACCCGAGCAGCACGAATACGGCCGTCAGCACGCCCGCGTACCAGGCGACCAGGCGGAAGCTCAGGGAGCGAAGGTTCATGCCTCGGGCGCCACCCCGAGGCCGTAGCCGACGCCGCGCACCGTGCGGATGAGCTTCACCGCAAAGGGGTCGTCGATCTTGCTGCGCAGGTGCCGCACGTAGACATCGACGATGTTGGTGAGCCCCTCGAAGCTCTGGTCCCAGACGTGCTCGATGATCATGGTGCGCGAGAACACGCGCCCGGGATGGGCCGCCAGGTACTCGAGCAGCGCGTACTCCTTGGCGGTGAGCTCGATGCGCTTACCCGCGCGGCGCACCTGTTGGGCGAGTCGGTCGACCTCGAGGTCGCCGACCCGCAGCACGCTCGAGCGGGCGATGGGTCCGCGACGCAGCAGCGCCTTGACGCGCATCAGGAGCTCGGCGAAGGCGAAGGGCTTGGTCAGGTAGTCGTCGGCCCCCGCCTCGAAGTTCTGGACCTTCTCCTCGGTGGCGTCGCGGGCGGTGAGGATCAGGATCGGAACCCCGTGATTGCCGCGGCGGATGCGCCGGAGCAGCTCCTGACCCGGGAGCTTCGGGAGCATCAGGTCGAGGATGATCAGGTCGTAATCGTAGGCCTGGGCGAACTCCCAGCCCTGCGCGCCGTCGTCGGCGACGTCGACCGCATAGCTCTCCTGCCGCAGCGCGCGCGCCACGAGCTCGGAAAGCTTCTTCTCGTCCTCCACCAGGAGCAAACGCACCGGTGCACAGCCTCCGCGGCCCTAAGCCCAGGGTGCGCAGTGGATCATATGGCCATTAATCGACGGCAAATGCCCCATTAAAATGCATTCAGACAAATCGAGGTTGCATTCAAAACCTTGATATGGAAGCATTTCGCGCCCGCCAGGAAGGGCGCAGAGGGCTGGGATGCTATTAGCTGGAGTCGGATGCACGTGGCTCGGGAAGCCGGGGACGTAATAAAAATGCCATCTGACTGCGGTACAAATGTCATACAGCTGAGCCAGAGTCAGCCCAAGGCGGGCTGAACAACAATGTTGCGGCGACGCAACGCGGCGGGCCTCTCTGAGGCGCGACCGCTTGTGTTGCCGTGTCGGCTTTCTTAAACGAAGGAATTCTGAAGATGACATCGATTCGTGCTTGTCTGATAACGGC
>JASHVF010000392.1 GCA_030039615.1 Gammaproteobacteria bacterium
TAGATCGGGGCGCGGATGTAGGCCTCGAGCCGTCCGGGGAGCTCGAGTCCCGCTCGATTGTCGGCGGCGCTCGGCGTCACGACCGCAACGCTCGGCACGGCCTCGGCTTCGGTGACGGCGCGCACGCGTGAGCTCTGCACCGCCCGCGAGACCAGCCCGTGCGCGAGCAGAATGAGGGCGAGGGCTGCGATGGCGAGCCCGGCGCGCGGCAGCCAGCGGGGAGTGCGGGGCGAATCGACCTCAGGCGAGGGCATGGGCGGGAACTCCGGGTTGAGATGAGGGGGCCGCCTTCGCGGCGTAGTTGCGATGCGCGATGCTGAACACCACCGGTACGAAGAACAGCGTCGAGAGCGTGGCGAACAGGAGCCCCCCGATCACCGCGCGGCCGAGAGGCGCGTTCTGCTCGCCGCCTTCGCCCAGGCCGAGAGCCATCGGCAGCATCCCGATGACCATCGCCAGCGCGGTCATCAGCACCGGGCGCAGTCGCACGAACCCCGCCTGGAGCGCGGCCTCCGTGGCGTCGCCGAGCTCGGCGAGCTTCTCGCGCGCGAAGCTGATCACCAGCACGCTGTTGGCGGTCGCCACCCCCATGCACATGATCGCTCCGGTGAGCGCCGGCACCGAGAGTGTCGTCTCGGTGGCGAACAGCATCCAGACGATACCGGCGAGCGCCGCCGGCAGCGCGGTGATGATCACCAGCGGATCGGTCCAGGACTGGAAGTTGATGACGATGACGAGATAGATGAGGACCAGCGCGCCGAGGAGACCGAAGAGGAGCCCGGTGTAGGCGCTGCGCATGGTGGCGGTCTGGCCGAGGAGCGCCACGATCGCTCCCTTGGGCTTTGCGGCAGCGTTGCGGGCGATGATGTCGCGCAGATCTGCCGACACCGCGCCCAGGTCGCGTTCCTGGGTGGTCGCATAGATCTCGACCATGGGGCTGATGTCGTACTGCGAGACGACCGCGTTGCCGTAGGAGCGGTGAATGTCGGCGATGCCGCCCAATACCGTGGTCGGCGCACCGCTCGCGTTGATGGGGAGGTTCTCGAGCGCCGCCACCGAGTCGACGTCGTATTGCGGCGTCTGCAGGGCGATCGGGTAGGTGACGCCGTTACGCTCGTTGAGCCAGTAGGTGGGCGCGACCTGCGTCGAGCTCGCGAGGTTCACGACCAGGCTGTTGGTGACGTCGGCCTCGGTGACCCCGGTGAAGGCTGCACGGGTGCGATCGACGTCGACATCGAGGCGCGGCAGCCGGGCGGACTGCTGGATGCGCACGTCGGCGATGCCCCGCACCTGACGGATCTCCCCGAGGAGCTTGTTGGCATAGGCAAAATCGGCGGCGAGGTCGTTGCCGCGGATCTGCAGATCGATCGGCGCCGGCGCCCCGAAGTTGAGGATCTGGCTGACGATGTCGGCCGGCAGGAAGGAGAAGCTCATCCCCGGGAAGCGCCGCGGCAGCTCGGCGCGCAGCTGCCGGACGTACGCGGCGGTCGGCGCGTGGCCCGGATTCAAGGCGATCTCGATGTCGCCATCCGACTCGCCGATCGTGCCGGTGTTGTTGTAGACGGTGTTGATCGAGGAGAGATAGGTGCCGATGTTGTCGACGATGGTCGAGGTCTCGCGCGCCGGAATGATGCCGCGGATGGCGTCCTCCACCTGGGCGAAGCGCGCGGCAGTCTCTTCGAGGCGCATGCCGACCGGGGCGCGCACGTGCATGAGGATCTGTCCGCCGTCGACCTGCGGAAAGAAATTGCGGCCGAGAAACGGCAGCAGCAGGAACGAGGCGGCGACCGCCGCGAGGAAGCCCGCGACGAAGCGCGTGCGGCGGGCGAGGGCCAGCGCCAGCAGCTCCCGATAGGCGGCCTTGAGCCGCTCGAATCCTGTCTCGAAGCGCCGCTGCAAGCGCAGCAGCGGATTCGAGGACGCGGCCGGCGCGGCGCCTTCCGGCACCGCATCGCCGACATGGCGGCGCAGCAGGTACTTCGCCATGGTCGGCACCAGCGTCCGGGAAAGAAGGAACGAGAACACCATGGCGAACATGACGCTCTCGGCCATCGGCACGAAGAGAAACTTCGCGACGCCGCTCAGGAAAAACATCGGCACGAAGACGATGCAGATGCACAAGAGCGACACGAAGGCGGGGATGACGATCTGCGATGCGCCATCGAGGATCGCCGTCTCGACGTCCTTGCCCTGCTCGAGGTGGTAGTTGATGCTCTCGATCGTCACGGTGGCCTCATCGACCAGAATGCCGACCGCGAGCGCGAGTCCCCCGAGCGTCATGATGTTGAGGGTCTCGCCGAGGGCGGAGAGCGTGGCAATGGCGCCGAGCACCGAGAGCGGGATCGAAGTGGCGACGATGAGCGTCGAGCGGATGCTGCCGAGGAAGAGCAGGATCATGAGGCTGGTGAGCGCCGCCGCGATGATGCCCTCGCGGATGACGCCGGAGATCGAGGCGCGCACGAACAGCGACTGATCCCCAAAGGGCTTCACCTCGAGTGCATCCGGCAGCGATGGCTTGATGACCGCGAGCATGTGCTTGATGCCGCTCACGATATCGAGCGTCGAAGTTGCGCCGTTCTTGAAGACGCTCAAGAGCACCGAGCGGTTGCCGTCGACGTGCACGACGTTGGTCTGCACCGCGCTCCCCTGGTGCACCTGCGCGACGTCGCGCATGTACACCATGGTGCCGGCGACGCGCTTGATCGGCAGATCGCCGAGGTCTGCGATCTTCGAGGGCGCGTTGTTCAGGTTGATGGTGTACTCATAGTCCCCGATCTTCTGCGTGCCGGCGGGGGTGAGCAGATTCTGCGCGGCGAGGGCGTTGGCGACGTCCTGGCCGGTGAGCCCGTGTGCCTGCAGCGCCGCGCTGTCGAGGTCGTACATCACCTGCGGTGCGCGGCCGCCGAACGGCCAGGGGATCCCTGCGCCCTGGACCGTCACGAGCCGCACGCGCACGAAGTTCATGCCGAGGTCGGCCAGGCTCTGCTCGGTGAGTCCCTTGCCCGACATGGCGAGCTGCAGGATCGGCACCGTCGAGGCGCTGTAATTGAGAATCAGCGGCGGCGTCGCCCCCGGGGGCATCTGCTTGAGCAGCGTCTGGGAGATCGCCGTCACCTGCGCGTTGGCGGTCGCGATATTGACGCCCGGGTGGAAATAGATCTTGACGATACCGAAGGTGGTGTAGGAGTTGGCCTCGATGTGCTCGATGTCGTTGACGGTCGTCGTGAGCGCGCGCTCGAAGGGCGAGAGGATCCTTCCGGCCATCTGATCCGGAGGCATGCCCTGGTACTGCCAGGCCACCGCGATGATCGGAATGTCGATATTCGGAAAGATATCGACCGGCATGCGCAGCGCCGCCAGCGCGCCGGCGATGAGGATGAGCAGCGCGCCGACGACGAAGGTGTACGGCCGGTGGAGCGCAATGCGGACGATGGCGAGCATGGGTTCAGGCGGCCTCGGCGGGTCGCTTCACGGGCGGCGCCATGAAGGACGGCGACACGGGATCGGAGATGGTGCGGGCGAGGATGGCGTCGATCTCGCGGCGGCTCGCCGCGTCGATGTGCCAGCCGTCGATCTCCGTGAGCGGGTCGAGCTGCTCCGGGCGGCGCGCGCCCCAGAGCGCGATCGTCGGGCCCTGGTCGAGCACCCAGCGCACGGCGAGCGCCAGTACCGACTTGCCGAAGCGCTCCTGCGCGAGCTTGCGCAGCGCCTCGACCGCGGAGAGATATTGCCGGTAGCGGCCGCCGCTGAACTTGGGATCGACCTTGCGCAGATCATCGCCGGCAAAGGTGGTCGCCGGGCTCATGCGTCCGCTCAGGAGCCCGCGGCACAGCGCGCCGTAGCTCAGGAGCGTGAGCGCGGTATCGCGCGCGTACGGCAGCACGTCGCGCTCGATCTCGCGCTCGAAGAGGTTGTAAGGAGACTGGACCGCATCGAGCGAAGCCGCCGCGCGGAAGCGGTCCATCTGCACCGGGGAGTAGTTGCTCACCCCGATGGCGCGGATCTTGCCCTCGCGGCGCAGGTCTTCGAGCGCGCCCGCGGTGTCCGCGATCGGCGTCTCGAGATCGGGCCAGTGCACCTGATAGAGGTCGATCACGTCGGTGCGCAAGCGCCGCAGCGAGTCTTCGACCTCGCGGCGCAGCCGTGCGGGTCGCGAGTCGCGATAGATGACGCCACCCTGCCAGGCGAGCCCCACCTTGGTGGCGATCTGCACGCGGTCGCGCAGTCCGCCCTCGGCCAGCGCCTTGCCGACGATCTCCTCGGAACGGCCGAAGCCGTACACGGGGGCGGTGTCGATGAGCGTGACGCCGCCATCGATCGCCGCGCGGATGGTGGCGATCGAGGCAGCCTCGTCCGTGCCGCCCCACATCCAGCCGCCGATTGCCCAGGTGCCGAGGCCGATACGCGAAGTGCTCAGTGAAGAAAGACCGATGGAGATGGTTTCCATGGAATCACCCTCGGAGTTTGGATGGCCACATTCGAGCGGGTAAATCTCACTTAAGAGGCAGTAAGGCCCGCATCCTTTGCCGCGAGCCCACCGATCGCCGACCAGTCGAGATGCTCCCCGCCCTGAGCCATGAGGGCGAGGAAGCGATCGCGCAGCACGCTCGCGACCGGCATCGCCACGCCGAGGCGATCGGCGACCGCCAGCAGCAGGCGGATGTCCTTCTGACCGAGCGGGGCGGCGAAGGCGGGCGGCTCGAAGCGTCCGCTGGCGATGAGCGCGCCGTAGATCCGGTAGGCGGGCGCGTTGAAGAGGCTCGTCAGAATCTCGAGATAGCGCTGCGGGTCGACGCCGCCCTTCCTGGTGAGCGCGAAGCTTTCGCCGAGCGACTCGATCACCGAGGCGAGCAGGAAGTTGCCGCTCAGCTTGACGAGGTTGGCCTGCTCGGGGGCATCGCCCAGCACAAAGACCTTGCTGCCGATCGCCGCCAGCGGCGCCTGGGCGGTTTCCAGCGCGGCGGGTTCGCCGGCTGCCACTATGGTCAGCTGCGCGGCGGCTGCCGCCTCGGGGCGTCCGAACACCGGAGCGGCGACGTAGCGCTGTGCGCTACGCGCATGGAGCTGCGCGAGGCGCTGCGACAGGCAGACGCTGATGGTACTCGAGCAGATATGCAGCGCGCCCGAGCCAAGGCTCGCGAGAATTCCCTCGGGTCCCTCGACGACGCTCGCCACCGCCTCATCGTTGGCGAGCATGGTCATCACAGCATCGCCCCGGCAGGCCTCGGCAATGCTGCCTGCGACTCGCGCACCCTGGGAGGCAAGCGGGCGCGCCTTCGCGGCGCTGCGGTTGTAGACGGTGACCTCATGTCCGGCCTTGAGGAGGTTCAGCGCCATGGCGCTGCCCATGTGACCGAGTCCGATGAATCCAACCTTCATGGCGCTCACTCCTCGCACAGGTTTGACCAGCCAGTGCGACGGACTCTGAGCGCCCGCGTGGACTTCTAGTAGATGGAAAGAGCGGCTGATATCCTTCCGATAAACGGAAGGATGAGAATAATGAATGATGAAATCAGTGACTTACGCCTCTTCACGCGCATCGTGTCCGCCGGGAGCCTGTCGGAGGCGGCACGCCGCGCGCACAGCTCGCTGCCGGCGGTGAGCCGCCGCCTGGCCGCCCTCGAGGCGCGGCTCGGAGTCCGGCTCATCGAGCGGGGCCCGCGGCGTTTCGCACTGACCGAGGAAGGCGATCACTTCAACGACCGGGCGGTCGGCATCCTGCGGGATCTCGACGAAGCGGAAGCAGAAGCCAGCTCGACCAGCAAGCGCCCCCGGGGTCACCTGCGCATCGGTGCGCACGTCGAGATCGGCAGACGCCGGATTGCGCCTCTGATCGGCGAGTTTGCCGCGCGCCACCCAGGCATCACGGCGGAGCTGGTGCTGAACGACGGCCGACTTGACGTCCTCGAGGACGAGATGGACGTGGCCCTGCACAGCGTTCCGCCGAGCGCGGGCAACATCGTCTCGCGCGTCGTGCTCTCGACTCGTCTCGTCGTCTGCGCCTCGCCCGCGTACCTGGCGGGCCATAGGCCGGTGCGGCGTCCCGCGGACCTCCTGCACCACGATTGCATCCGCCTCGTGGCCCGCGGCCGACGCAGCCTCGATCAGTGGCAGTTCGAGGAGGACGGCCGCCTCACGCACGTGCAGGTGCGAGGCAGTCTCTCAACCAGCAGCGGGGAGGTGATGCACGACTGGGCGGTAGCCGGACGCGGCGTCGCGCAGAAGTTTCTGTGGGATATTCAGGAGGACCTCACCGCCGGTCGACTGGTACGCCTGCTCGAGCCGTTCGAGAGCGAGGAGGTGAAGCTGCATCTCACCTATCCGACGCGCACCTATCTGCCACCGAGGGTGCGGCTGTTCATCGACTTCATCGTGGACGCCCTGCAGCGGAGCGTGAGCGCGTGAGGTACTCCCCAGTGGCCCGGCGCCGCGGTATCGTCAGCCCGGGAGCGAGAACTCACAGGAGAGGCCCATGGACCTGGAGCTGAAGAATCGCCTGGCACTCGTGAGCGGCAGCACCGCAGGCATTGGCTACGCCATCGCCGCGGGCCTCGCCGGCGAGGGGGCGCGTGCCATCGTAAACGGCCGCACGCAGGCCGCGGTCGAGCGGGCTGTCGCCTCGATCGCGGCGAGCACCGGCAACAGGCCGCTCGGCTTTGCCGGCGACCTGAGCCAGGCCGCGGAGGCCGAGCGGCTGGTGCGCCAGTTTCCCGACGTGGAGATCCTGGTGAATAACCTCGGAATCTTCGCGCCCAGGCCATTCGAGGAAATCACCGACGCAGAGTGGCAGCGTTTCTTCGAGGTCAATGTCCTGAGCGGCGTGCGTCTCGCGCGGTTGTATCTGCCGGCGATGCGACGCGCCAACTGGGGTCGGATCCTGTTCATCTCGAGCGAGAGCGGCGTGCAGATTCCGACCGAGATGGTCCACTACGGGGTGACCAAGACGGCGATGCTCGGCGTCTCGCGCGGTCTTGCCGAGACGGTCGCCGGCACCGGGATCACGGTCAATGCCGTGTTGCCGGGCCCGACGAAATCACGGGGCGTGGACGAATTCGTCGGCGCACTGGCCAAGGCCCAAGGCAGGACGTTCGAGCAGTTCGAGAAGGAGTTTTTCGAGAAGGCCCGCCCGACATCGCTCCTCAAGCGCTTCGCGACGCCCGAGGAGGTTGCCTCCATGGTGGTGTACCTGGCGAGCCCCCGCGCTTCGGCCACGACGGGAGCGGCGCTGCGGGTCGATGGCGGCGTGATCAAGAGCGCGTTTTAGCAAAATCCAGCGTCGCCCTCGGCGGATTTCCGCGGCTTGTCGACTCAATGCTGCATGCGCCTGAGCTGATCCATCGGCACCATGTTGTGGTTCAGGTGGAGCATGACCCAAAGAGAGCCGAATACCACGAGGCACACGATGAGCACGCCGAAAGCCAGGGCAAGAATGTTGTTCTGATTGTCGGGCGCCGTCGTGATATGCAGGAAAAAGACCAGATGAATGCCGATCTGCGCCACGGCCAGCACCAGAAGCGCCACCGAGACACCCGAGCTGTAGATGTCATGGGTCCGGACGGCCCAGAACGAGGCGACCGTGAGCAACGCGGCGAGACTCAGCCCGAGCAGGTATCCGCGCACCTCGCGCGCAACAGTTCGTTCCTCCCGGCTGCCGGGCTGGCGCTCCGTACCGACGTACGATCCCGCATCGTAATCAGATGGGTCGCTCATGGCAGCAGCTCCGGTGGGAGCGACCCCACCAGGTAGACGAGGTTGAAAATAGCGACCCAGATGATGTCCAGGGCGTGCCAGAAGAGGCTGAAGCAGAGGAACCGGTGGCGGATGTCCTGCCGGAATCCCTTGGCGTAGAACTGCGCCATCATCGTACCGAGCCACAGAAGTCCGGCACTGACGTGAACCCCGTGGCAGCCGACCAGGGTGAAGAACGATGAGAGAAAGGCGCTGCGGCCGGGACCCGCACCGCGGGCCACGAAGCCGGAGAATTCCCGGATCTCGAGAACAATGAACGCAAGTCCGAGAAGCCCGGTGACGAGCAGCGCGATCTGCGTCCACCTCTGGTTGCGCTGCCCCACTGCAAGGCTCGCCATGCCGCAGGTGAAGCTCGAAAGGAGCAGGCAGGCGGTCTCGACGGCGGTATTGCGCAGGTCGAACAGGTCGTGCGCGGACGGCCCCCCGGCGGTGTTCCTGAACAGCACCGCGTAAGCCGCGAAGAAGGCCGAGAACATGATCACGTCGGAGAGCAGGAAGATCCAGAAACCGTAGCCGACGATGATCCGTTTGGACGCCGGCCCCGCGGCACTGCGAACGCCCAACGCGTCCGGCGTGATCCCGGCGATGGCGAGCGCGGCATCAGACCCGGCGGGCAGCAGCGGGCTGCTCATCGGGGCGCCTGCGCGCGCAACGCCTCGGCGCGCACGGCGCGGTTGGCCCGGTCGAGGCGCGCCACCTCCGCGGCCGGGATCTCGGTCTCGTGGACATCGCGCCAGGCGAACACCACGAACGTCACGTAGGCGCACACGAGACCGAGGATCACCAGCCACCAGATGTGCCAGATCAGCGAGAATCCGGTGACCACCGCGAAGAACGCCGTGACAAAACCGGTCGGGCTGTTGCGCGGCATCTCGATGGGGGCGTAGTCCGGCTCCTGGCTGAGCAGCTGCCCTTTGGCACGGGCCTGCTGCTTGATCGACCAGTAGGGCTCATCACTCGTGACCTGAGGCAGCACGGCGAAGTTGAACGCCGGCGGCGGCGAGCTCGTCGCCCACTCGAGCGAGCGTCCGTCCCAGGGATCACCCGTGAGGTCCCGTCGCTGCTCCCGGGTACGAATGGACACCCAAAGCTGCGCGATCTGCAGTGCGATGCCGCAGAGGATGATGAGGGCGCCGAGGCCCGCAACCAGCAGCCAGGGATGCCACTCGGGACGGTCGTAGTGCTGCATGCGGCGGGTCATGCCCTCGAGGCCGACCACGTACAGCGGCACGAACGCGACATAGAAGCCAACGAGCCAACACCAGAACGCTGCCTTGCCGAGCCGCTCATCGAGCACGAAGCCGAAAGCCTTGGGGAACCAGAACACATAGCCTGCAAAGACACCGAACAGCACACCCCCGATGATGGTGTTATGAAAGTGCGCCACCAGGAAGAGACTGTTGTGCAGCAGGAAGTCGGCGGCGGGAGATGCGAGTAACACGCCGGTCATGCCCCCGATGAGGAAGGTCACCATGAAGCCGATCGCCCAGAGCATCGCGGAGTTGAAGCGCACCCGGCCGCCATACATGGTGAAGAGCCAGTTGTAGATCTTCACACCGGTGGGTACTGCGATGATCATGCTGGCGATGCCGAAGAATCCGTTCACATCGCCGCCCGCACCCATGGTGAAGAAGTGATGCATCCAGACCATGAACGAGAGGATGCAGATCGCCATGGTCGCGACGATCATCGAGCGTCGATCGAACAGCGGCTTGCCTGAGAAGGTCGAAACGACCTCGGAGAAAATCCCGAAGGCCGGCAGGATGAGGATGTAGACCTCCGGATGTCCCCAGGCCCAGATCAGGTTCATGAACATCATCGCGTTGCCGCCCGCCTCGTTGGTGAAGAAGTGAAAGCCCACGTAGCGGTCGAGCAGCAGCATGGCGAGCGTCGCGGTCAGAATCGGAAAGGCGGCGACGATCAGCAGACTGGAGGCGAGGGAGGTCCAGCAGAAGATCGGCATGCGCGTATAGCTCATGCCGGGCGCGCGCATCTTGAGGATGGTGGTCACCATGTTGATCCCGGTCATCAGCGTGCCGATGCCCGATATCTGCAACGCCCAGAGGTAGTAGTCGACACCGACGCCCGGGGAGTAGGTGAGCTCGGAGAGCGGCGGGTAGGGAAGCCAGCCGGTGCGCGCAAACTCCCCGACCACCAGCGACAGGTTCACGAGCAGCGCCCCGGCCGCGGTGAGCCAGAGACTCACGGAGTTCAAGGTGGGGAAGGCCACATCGCGCACGCCGAGCTGCAGCGGTATGGCGATGTTCATCAGCCCGATGACGAACGGCATCGCCACGAAAAAAATCATGATCGTGCCGTGCGCCGAGAAGATCTGATCGTAGTGCTCCGGCGGCAGGTAGCCGGCCGCGTGAAAGGCCAGCGCCTGCTGGGAGCGCATCATCAGGGCGTCGATAAAGCCGCGCAGCAGCATCACCGCGGCCAGCAGGCAGTACATGATTCCGATGCGCTTGTGGTCGACGCTCGTGACCCATTCCCGCCAGAGATAGGGCAAATATCCCCGGGCTACGATCCAGATCAGTACGGCGAGAATGCCGAGGACCACGAACGCTCCGGCGGCGAGCGGAATCGGCTGGTCAAACGGAATGGCCTGCCAGGTCAGTTTCCCGAACATGTCAGGGCTGCCTTGCCGCGAGCGTCGCGGGGCGAGGTGCCGCATTCTCCGCGGTCGGCGGTCCCTCACCCGCTGGCAGCCGCTGCTCGACGATGTCGTCGAACAGCCCGCTCTCGACGCTCCGATACGTGTAGGGAGCGACGTCCCGGCTCTGCTTGAGCAGCCTCCGATAGGCGGCCTCATCCAGCGGCGGGCCGGCAGTCTGGGCGGTCGCCCTCCATCGGGCGAATTGCTCGGGCGAGACGGCGTACACGTCGAACGCCATGCCGGGGAAGCCGTCGCCGCTGAAGTGAGCCGA
>JASHVF010000393.1 GCA_030039615.1 Gammaproteobacteria bacterium
TTCTGCAAAGCACCTTCGCGGTTCCGCCCGACTCCTTGTACGGCAACTACGATCTGCGAGTGCCGACCTCGCTCCGCGCTTCGGTCCAGGAGTTAAACAGCGCCATCGCGGCGGCCGCCCGGCAGCGCCCGCGTGTACGCATCTACGACGTGGAAGGCGCCGCGTCCTGGGTGGGCCGTCGACAGTTCTTCGACGAGCGCGCCTGGGATCTGTGGAAGACGCCCTGTGCCCTCGAGCACCTTCCGCGTCTCGCCCGGGATATCGCCGACGTCGTGCTCGCTCTGCGCGGCACGCCGGTCAAGTGCGTGATCACCGATCTCGACAATACCCTGTGGGGCGGGGTCATCGGCGATGACGGCCCGGAAGGCATCGCCCTGAGCCGCCACGGTGGCGGCGCGGGGGAGAGTTTCGTGCGCCTGCAGCGCTTCCTCAAACAGCTAAGCGAGCGGGGCATCCTGTTGGCGGTCTGCAGCAAGAACGACGAGGCGACGGCGCTCGCTCCGTTTCTCGAGCATCCGGACATGATACTCAGGCGCGAGGACATCGCGGCGTTTGTCGCCAACTGGGAGGACAAGGCGGGTGGTGTGCGCCGCATCCAGGCGGCGCTCAACATCGGCTTCGACTCGATGGTATTCATCGATGACAACCCGTTCGAGCGCAACCTGGTGCGCGAACTGCTCCCCGAAGTCACTGTTCCGGAGCTGCCGGAAGACCCGGCGGACTTCGTCAAGTTCCTCTGCGAGCTCAACCTGTTCGAGACCGCCAATGTGTCGGAGGAGGATCGGCACCGGGCGGCGCTGTATCAGCGCGAGACCCTGCGGCGTGAGGCCGCCGCCGCCTGCGACTCGGTGGAAGACTATCTGCGCTCGCTCGACATGCAAGCGAAGGTGGCGCGCTTCGACAGCTTCCATCTGCCACGCATCGCGCAGCTGATGCAGCGCAGCAACCAATTCAACCTGTGCACGCGCAGGCTCAGCGAGGCGCAGTGTGCGACACTGGCCGCAGATCCCACATACCTGCCGCTCCACGTGAGCCTATCGGACCGATTCGGAGATCATGGTCTGATCTGCGTGATAGTGCTCGAGCGCAGCGCGGAGTCGCTGCTGGTGCGCGACTGGCTGATGAGTTGCCGCGTATTGGGCCGAGGAGTCGAGCAGCTGCTCATGAACTACGTAGTGACGCGGGCCGCGGAGTTCGGTGTGGCGCGAGTCATCGGTGAGTATGTTCCCACCCCGAAAAACGCCATGGTGCGGGACTTCTTTGCGCAGTTCGGCTTCACGCGCCTCGCCCCGGGGGCCAACCAATGGGTGCTCGACGTGGCAGCGTACCGGCCGACCGAGACTTTCATCCGGGTAGTCGATTCATTCGTTCCCACATCCCGCGCCGAGGGTTCCTGAAGTGACAGCAAGCAATCGGTTGGTCGAGCGCCTCACGCGGATTTTCCGCGACGTGTTCGAGAATGAGTCCATCGTCGTCCGCGACAACATGACCTCCGGGGACATCGAGGGGTGGGATTCCCTGTCGCACATCGACCTCCTGTACGCCATCGAGAAGGAGTTCGGCATAGTCTTTACCATCGGCGAGGCAGGCAGCGCGCTGCGAAACGTCGGCGAGCTACGTGGGCTCATCGAAAAGAAAGTGGCGGCGGGCGGCTGATGCCGCCGACCCCGGGGCATTAGGCAGCCAGGAAACGTCGACACCACAGCTCCACGGTCATCAGCGCAAATATCGTATAGGCGCCGTCCACGCGCCCGGCCAGATCGTCGCGCAGCAGCCGTTGTGCCGCGACCGGATCGAACAGCCCGCGCTGCCTGAGCACGCCAGCGCTCAGAGTCTCCTCCACGAGCGGCCGCAGTTCGTGCCGCAACCACCGGCGCAACGGAGCGCCGAAGCCGGTCTTCGGACGATAGACGATCTGCCGCGGCAGGTACGGCTCCATGGCGAGCTTGAAGACAGCCTTGCCGACGTGCCCGCGCTGCTTGTACGAGGCGGGCACCCGGGTAGCGAAGCGCAGCAGATCGATATCCAGTATCGGCACGCGCACCTCGACGCCCGCCGCCATTCCGGCACGGTCGGTGTAGTTGAGATTGTGGTCCGCGAGGAAGTGCTTGGTCTCGAGGTACAGGAGCCGCTGCAACCGGTCCGACTCCGCAGGTATGCGTGCCAAGCTGCTAAGGAGCGGCTCGGCCGTGTCCGCATCGCGCACCCGTGCCGCGAAGTCGGCCGAGTACAGTCCGCGGCGCAGCCGCTCCGTGCTCCACCAGAAGTAGGAGATCAGACGTCGATCCGGCTCCTCGCCCGCGTGCGCAAGCAGCTTCGCCAGTCGACGCAGCGTCGGACTCCCCTGCCCTGCCTTCTCGCCGCTGGCGGCCAGCGTCTGCAGTGAGCGGCGCGCGCGCTGCGGCAGCCAGCTCCAGAGGGGCTCGAGCTTGAGCGCGAAATGGCGGCGGTAGCCGCTGAACAGATCATCACCCCCGGCGCCCGACAACAGCACCGGAATGCCCATCTGCCGGGCGCGCTCGGCAATCAGCAGCGCGTTGATGGCAGCCGGATCGACCTGTGGTTCGTCGAGCAGCTCCACCATCTGTGGCAGCCGCCGGATCGCCGCCGGTTCCATCGTTACTTCGACCAGGTCGACGTCAAGATGGCGTGCGACTGCGCGCGCATACGGCAGGTCCGCGGGACTTCCCTCCAGATCGGCAGCGTCGCGAAAGGCGATCGTGAAACAGGTGATGCGGCGCTCGGGCACGGCACGGCGCATCATCGCGACGATCGCGCTGGAGTCGAGCCCGCCGGAAAGATAGGCCCCTACCGGCACGTCGCTCACGAGTTGCCGGCGCACGGCCGTCTCGAGGTGCGCGGCGAGATTGCGCGCGCTGTTGCCGAGGTCTTCTGCCGAACGCTGGCCGTCGTACGGGACCTCGTAGTAGCGCCACATGCTCTTGACGCATCCGTCGCAGACGAGCAAAGCACACCCGGGCTCCAGCTTGCGAACCGACGCCAGCAGCGTGCGCGGTGCGGGGGTCCAGAGGTAAGCGAGCGTCTGGTGCAGAGCCACCACGTCCAACTCGCGAGGCAGGTCGCGCTCGCAGAGCAGCGCCTTGATCTCCGAAGCGAAGAGGAATCCCTGCCGGGTCTGTGCGTAATAGAGAGGCTTGACTCCCACCTGGTCGCGCGCAATGAAGAGAGCGCCTCGGGGAACGCGCGCAGGTCGTCCGGAGGGGCGCGCATCGTGGATCGCGAAGGCGAAGATCCCGTTCAGCCGCGCCAGCATTTCCAGACCGTCGCGCTCGTACAGGTGCAGCAGGACCTCGGAGTCGGTGGCGCTCGTGAACCGATGGCCCTCCGCGACCAACTCCGCCCGCAGCTCGCGGTAGTTGTAGATCTCACCGTTGAACACCAGAGTGAGGCCGCTCTGCATGCCGCCGCCCGCATCGGGCAGCACGGTCATGGGCTGCTGCCCCGCGGCCGAGAGATCGATGATCGCCAGACGCCGGTGTCCGAGCCCGGTCGAAGGCTGACCTGGGCCGTTGAGCACAGCGGTGCCCGCGCCGTCGGGACCCCGGTGGGCGACCGCGTCGGCCATACGTTGCAGCAGCTCCGCGGAGAATCCGCCCTGAAATCCGACGATTCCGCACATATCAGTCGGCGCCTCCGCCAGCACGCGTGACGGCGAGCAGCGACAACACGCCTTCGACGAACGCCTCGTTGGAGAACGCACTCTCCACCCTGGCGCGCGCGGCTGCGCCGAAGCGTCGGCGCGCGTCGCGGTTTGCGAGCAGACGCTCCAGTGCGTCCGCCAACGCCGCCGGATTCCGCGGTGGCACCAGCAGTCCCGAAACCCCGTCCTGTACCAGGTCGGGGGTGCCTCCTACAGCGGATGCGACCACCGGCAGACCGCACGCCATGGCCTCCAGGATCGCGACCGGCAGCCCTTCGGCCCAGGAAGGCAGGGTGAATATGGATGCGTCGTGATAGGCGGCGAGGATTTCGCTGCGCGCGTGCAGCGGGCCCACCGCGCACACCACATCGGCGACCCCGGCGGCCGCGATTGCGGCGCCCAGCGCAGCCTCATTGCCGTGAAAGGGACCGATCAGCTTCACCGCGAACGCAACGCGCCGCTCCCTGAGAATCCGCGCCGCTTCGATCAGCTCGAATACACCCTTCTCCGGCGTCAGCCAGCCCACGAAGAGGACGGTGGGAGGTGCGGAGGGCTCACGCTCCAGCGGCGAGAATTCTTTGCAGTCGACGCCGTTGGGCAACACGATGTAGTTGCCGCACGGTCCGATGCCGCTGTAGAAGCGCCGCCAGCTTTCGGTCTGCACCAGCACGACGTGGAACCTCTCGAGCAACCAGCCGACGACGCTGCGCATCGGACTGGAGAGACTCTGGTAGAAGTCCGGAAACCTGCCGTCAACCATCATCACGATCATGGGCACGCCCCGCGCGCGCGCCAGCATCAGCCATGCAGCCTTCTCCCAAAAGGACGCGTAGGCCGAAGAAAAGGCCATGGTGCACTTCGGCCTGCGCCGCAGCCGGCGATGCAGCTCGCGCAGCAGCCGCGCCGGCCGGATCAGCCGGCCAAGCCGGGTCTCGCCGTGCGCCTTGCTGGTGTCGAGAAACTCGACCCTGCCGCGCGCGTCCAGCGACTCTGCGAGTTTCGCCACGATCGTGGCGATGCCGCCCACGGGCGGAGGCAGCGGCCCGATGACGAGGGGCGGTCCCTCAGGCCGTGTGGCCATGGGCAGACACGACTTCCGTCACCGCTTGCGCCAGGCTCTTGCCGGGCACCCATCCGAGGAGCTCGCGCGCCCGGCTGATGTCCGCACATTGCCATGTGACGCCCACCGAACGGCGAGTGCCGGTCGCAACCTCGCTGATCGCGCCGTGGTGTCCCGCGGCATCCAGCAGTCGGCGCACCAGCTCGCGAACCATCACCGCCTCGCCCGATGCGATGTTTATGATCGTGCCGTTTTCGACGGTCGGCACCCTTGCCGCGCAGATGATGGCCGCGACGACGTCGTCCACGTGAACGAAATCGCGGTACACATCGATGCGCCCCAGCTCCACCGGGTCGGCCGGCCTGCGCGCAGGATCCGCGAGCATGCGCATGACGTTCGGGACGATGGTACCTGGCACCATGTCGGGTCCGATGAGATTGAAAACTCGCAGCGCCAGGCACTCGAGTCCCAGAGCGGGTCCGTGTCTCACGGCCAGCAAAGTCGAAGCGAGCTTGCTGACGGCGTAAGCCCCGCGAGGTGCAGGAGCCACGTCCTCGTGGACTCGCAGCGGCGCCTCCACGGCCTGCCCGTACTCGGCGGCGGAACCGAGTTGAATCAGCCGGGCTCCGGGCGCCGCCTGCGCCACCGCGGCGAGCAGATTCGCCGTCGCCACGACGTGCGCGTCGACGCAACTGCGCATGTCGGATGACGTTGTGCCG
>JASHVF010000394.1 GCA_030039615.1 Gammaproteobacteria bacterium
GGCGGTCGCGAGTCGGGGTCGGACGCCTGGAAGGCGTACATGCGCCGCCAGACCAACACCGTCAACTGGAGCCGCGAGCTGCCGCTCGCGCAGGGGATCGAGTTCAAGGTCGAGTAGCAGGCGGCCCGGCCTTTCACCGGCCCGGCAGACGCAGCGTGAAGCGCGCGCCGCCGAGCGGCGAGGCGTCGACCTCGAGGCGCCCGCCGTAGAGCTCCACCGTCGTGCGCACCATCGCAAGCCCGAGGCCGTGCCCGGGGACGTTCTCGTCGGCGCGCACGCCGCGCTCGAGCACGCGGGGCCGGTCGTCCTCCGGGATCCCGGGGCCGTCGTCCTCGACCTCGATGACGAGGCGCACCCGCACGTGGGCGGTCTCGACGCTGCGGGCGGTGAGGCGTACGTGGCCGCGGCACCACTTGCAGGCGTTGTCGAGCAGGTTGCCGAGCACCTCGGTGAGGTCGCCGCGGTCGCCGACGAAGAGGCTCCCCGGCGCCACGGCGACCTCGAGCAGCAGGTCCTTGTGCGCGTACACCCGCAGCAGCGCGCCGCGCAGCTCCGCTGCCACCTGCGACAGATCGACCGGCGCCTGTCCGATCAGCGCTCCGCCGGAAGCCGCGGCGCGCTTCATCTGGTGCTCGATGATGCCGCTCATGCGGTCGATCTCGGTGCTGATGGGCCCCGGGTGCGCCTCGGGCGGCAGCGTGGCGCGCATCACCGCGAGCGGGGTCTTGAGGCTGTGCGCCAGGTTCCCGAGGGTGTCGCGGTAGCGCGCGACGCGCTTGCGCTCGCCGGAGAGCAAGGCGTTGAGATTCGTCGCGACACCCGACAGCTCGCGCGGATAACCGCGGCCGATGGTCTCGCTGCGCCCTTCCTCCACCTCGTGGATCTCGCGCTCCATGCGCCGTACCGGCGAGAGCACCCAGCGCAAGAGCGCCGCGAGTGCCGCCAGCAACAGCGCCATCAGCCCGCTGAACCAGCCGATGAGCTCCTGCCGAAAGCGGAACAGCTCCGCCTCGTAGGGCGTGAGACTCAAGGCGACGCTGAGCGTCAGTGCCTGGGGCTCGCCGCCCTCGCCCTGGAACTCAATGGCGCGGCTCTCGATGGCGACGCGGTCATGACCGCCGAAGATCGCGTAACTGAAGCGCTGGCCGCTGTCGAGCAACGGGCCGAAATCGCTGCCGACACCGGCCGTGGACGGCGAGCGCCAGGTGTGATGCGGTGCGCGGATCGCGGCATAGAGCCCGGAACGCGGTGTCGCGAAGCGCGAATCGAGCACATGGGGCGCCGGGGCATAGCCGCCGTCCGGCTGCGGCTCGACGGAGGCGATGAGCGCCACCATCTGCCGGTCGAGAAGCTCCTTCAGCGAGTTCTCGGAAAGCCTCCGGAAGCCGGTGTCGAGCACCCAGATCATGACGCCCGAGAACAGCACCAGCGGCACCGCCACCGAAACGAGCAGGCGCCGGCTTAGGGAATGCACGCGCAGCGCTTTGCGGGGCTAGGAGGCCGGGTCGCGCGGCAGCGCAAAGCGATAGCCCCGCCCGCGCAGCGTCTCGATCGGGTGCAGCTGCTCCTGCGGGTCGAGCTTGCGCCGCAGCCGCCCCACCAGCACCTCGATGACATTGCTGTCGCGTTCGAAGTCCTGGTCATAGAGCCGCTCGGTGAGCTCGGTCTTCGAGATGACATCGCCCGCGCGCAGCATGAGGTGCTCGAGTATGCGGTACTCGAAGGTGGTGAGCTCGACCGGGGCGCCGCCCACCGCGACCGTCTGTGCGCGGGTATCGAGCTCCACCTGACCGCAGCGCAGCAGCGGACTCGCCCAGCCGCCGGCCCGGCGCAGCAGCGCCTGCACGCGCGCCAGCACCTCCTCGAAGTGGAACGGCTTGGCGACGTAGTCGTCGGCACCCGCCTGCAGCCCCTCGACCTTGTCCTGCCAGTTATCGCGGGCGGTGAGGATCAGGACCGGGAAGGTCTTGCGTGCCGCGCGCAGCCGCCGGATCACCTCGAGACCGGTGAGCCCCGGGAGACCCAGGTCGACGATCGCGAGGTCGATCGGGTATTCGGTGCCAGCGTACAGGCCCTCGTTGCCGTCGGCGGCCTCGTCCACCGTGAAGCCGGACGCGGCGAGCCGCGTCTTCAGTGTCTCGCGCAGCGCCGCCTCGTCCTCGACTACCAGCACACGCATGCAGTCCCCCGCCCTAAGGTCTTTCAGAGCAGCTCGCCGTTCGCGGCGTCGACGCGCACGGTCCAGACACGGCCCGCGTCATTGAGCAGCCGCAGCACGTACACGGTGCGCCCGTTGGCGTGCTCGGTCTCGGCCTTCACCACGCGCGCGTGGAAGTGCTGCTCGGCCATTTTTACCGCCTGCTCCATGGACACCCCGGCCGCGGCCAGTACCACGGCCGCCGGCGCGGGCGGCGGCGATGGCGCAGAAGCCGGCTGCTCGCTGTAGGCGACCACGGCTCCCGGTCCCAACAGCAACGCCGCCAGCACGCTGAGTCGTTGCAAACTCATGGCAGCGCTGAAGCGTAACGCATCCGCTCGCCGCGCCGCACGCCGCGCGCGCATCTCACGGCTTCAGCCGGCGTTCAGCTTCGCCTCCTGCCAGAGCGCCTCCCATTCCTCGAGCGACAGCCGCTCGAGCGTGAGGCTGCGCTCGGCGGCGAGGCGCTCCATGCGGCGAAAGCGCCGCTCGAACTTGCCGCTGGCCGCGCGCAGCGCCGCTTCCGCGTCGATGCTGAGATGGCGGCTCAGGTTCACGATCGCAAACAACAGGTCGCCGAGCTCATCCGCCGCGTGGGCATCGGCCTTGCCGCCGTGGACGGCGAGCGCCGCATCCAGCTCGGCGAGCTCCTCGCTGACCTTGGCGCGCGAGCCCGCGGCATCGGGCCAGTCGAAGCCGACGCGCGCCGCGCGCCGTCCGAGCTTGGCCGCGCGCACGAGCGCCGGGAGCGCGAGCGGTATTCCGGCGAGCGTGCCGCGCTCTCCCTCGTCCGTCCCGGCCGCCGCCTGCTCACGCTCGCGTGCCTTGTGCGCCTCCCACTCGCGGCCGAGATGCTCTCTGTCGGTCGCGGCTCCCGCGAATACGTGGGGATGGCGGCGCACCAGCTTCTCGCGAATGGAGGCGGCGACCGCCGCGAAGTCGAACCAGCCGCGCTCCTCGGCCATGCGGGCATGGAACACCACCTGGAACAGGAGGTCGCCGAGCTCATCGCGCAGCTGCTCGCGGTCGCCGCGCTCGATCGCATCGGCCACCTCGTAGGCTTCCTCGATCGTATAGGGCGCGATGCTGGCGAAGGTCTGCTCGAGATCCCAGGGGCAACCCCGCTGCGGGTCGCGCAGGCGCGCCATGAGCGCGATCAGTGCATCGATCGCGTGCTGCGCCTCGCTCATGTGGGTCGCTCGAAGGGCAGCGGCCCGACGCACAGACGATAAAGAGTCAGCAGGATCCCCGCGGTGGCTCCCCAGATGGTGCGGCCCTCGAACGGTATGTCCCAGAACTCGACTTCCGCATCGCTCCTGATGAGACGGCGGCGCTGCAGGCGCACGTTGGCGGGATCGAAGATGTAGTCGAGCGGCACCTCGAAGGTGCCCTGCACTTCTTCGCGATCGAGCAGCAGGGCGAAGCCCTGGCGCACGAATCCCACGACCGGCGTGATGCGAAAGCCGGTGACGACGATGTGATCGGGCAGGAATCCTGCGATCGATACCATCTCCGGGTCGAGACCGATCTCCTCATGCGCCTCGCGCAGTGCCGCCGCCGCCGGACCCGGGTCGCTCGCCTCGATGTGGCCGCCGGGGAAGCTCACCTGGCCCGCGTGCGTGCGCAGTCCCGCCGAGCGCTCGGTCAGGAGCACCGTGGTGCGCTCGTGCTCCACCAGGGGGATCAGCACCGCCGCCGGGATCGGGGCGGTGGGCAGCTCACGGCGGTAGATCTCGCTGTCCGCCGCCGACATGCCCGGCAGGATCCAGTCCGCCGGATCGTGGCGCGGTGCCGTGCCCGCGAGCTTCGTACGGATGAGCGCCGCCCAGTCGCGCGCGTTCGCGGGAGTCGCCTCAGCCACCGCCGCTGGTACCGCCCTTGATGCCGCCGCGGGTGAGCTCGAGGGGATCGAGGAGCCTCGCGAGCTCGGCCTCCGGCAGCTGCGTCATCTCACGCGCCACCTCGCGGATCGGGCGGCCCTGAGCGTACGCCGCCTTGGCGATCGCGGCGCCCTTCTCATAGCCGATCACGGGGTTGAGCGCGGTCACCAGGATCGGGTTGCGGTCGAGCGCCTCGGCGATGCGCGCGGCGTTCACCTTGAAGCCGGCGATGGCGCGATCGGCCAGCAGCCGCGTCGCGTTGGCGAGCAGCGCGATGCTGCTGAGAAGGTTGTGCGCGATGACGGGCAGCATGACGTTCAGCTGGAAGTTGCCCGACTGGCCGGCGACGGTGATGACCGTGTCGTTGCCGATCACCTGGGCGGCCACCATGGTCGCCGCCTCGGGGATCACCGGGTTCACCTTGCCGGGCATGATGCTGCTGCCCGCCTGCAGCGCCGGCAGCGCGATCTCGCCGAGCCCGGCGAGCGGTCCGCTGTTCATGAGGCGCAGGTCGTTGGCGATCTTCATGAGACTCACCGCGATCACCTTGAGCTGACCGGAGAGCTCCACCGCGGTGTCCTGGGCGGAGAGCGCCTCGAAGTAGTTGGCGGCCGGCACGAAGGGGACGCCGGTGATCGTGGCGAGCTCCTCGCAGAAGCGCCGGCCGAAGTCCGGGTGCGCGTTGATGCCGGTGCCGACCGCCGTGCCGCCCTGCGCCAGCGCCAGCAGCCGCGGCTCAACCGCGGCGAGGCGCGCCATGCCGTGCTCTATCTGCGTACGCCAGCCCGAGAGCTCCTGGGCGAGCGTCACCGGCATCGCGTCCATGAGGTGGGTGCGGCCGGTGGTCACGGTTTCGGTGAGCTCCTGCTCGCGCGTCCTCAAGGTATCGCGCAGGTGGGCGAGCGACGGCAGCAGCGTCCGGCGCACCGCGAGCGTCGCGCTCACGTGGATCGCGGTCGGGATCGAGTCGTTGCTGCTCTGACTCATGTTGACCTGGTCGTTGGGGTGCACCGCGCTCTTGAGACGCCGGCTCGCGAGCGTCGCGAGCACCTCGTTGGCGTTCATGTTGGTGCTGGTTCCCGAGCCGGTCTGGAACACGTCGATCGGAAAATGCGCGTCGTGCGTTCCGGCGATCACCTCGGTCGCCGCGGCCTCGATGGCCTCGGCGACCCTGGGATCGAGCAGTCCGAGGCGCCGGTTGGCGCGTGCCGCCGCCTGCTTGACGAGCGCCAGAGCTGCGATGAAGCCGCGCGGCAGGGTGAGACCGCTCACCGGAAAGTTCTCGATAGCGCGCTGGGTGTGCGCACCCCAGAGCGCGTCCGCCGGCACCTTGAGCTCGCCCATGCTGTCGCGCTCGACCCGGAAGGAAGTCGTCATGAGTGCACTCCGCTCAATGCGTTATCATCATAACGCATGCCCGCAGGCCTCAGCGACGCTCCCGACGCCTTAAGCGCACTCTCGCCCGTCGACGGGCGCTACGCCGTCGCCACGGCGCCGCTGCGCACCTGGCTCAGCGAGGCGGCGCTCATCCGCGAGCGCGTGGCGATCGAGGCGCGCTGGCTCCTCAGGCTGGTGGCGGCCGCCCCGCAGCTGCCCGGCGCGCAGCTCTCCGCCGCGGTACGCGCGCGGGCCGAAGCGCTCGCCGCCGGCCCCGACGACGGCGCCGCGCCCGCCGTCAAGGCCATCGAGGCGCGCATCAATCACGACGTCAAGGCGGTCGAGTACTACGTGCGCGAGCAGCTCGCCGCCGCCGGCGCGAGCCCCGCGACACTCGAGCTGGTGCACTTCGGCTGCACCTCCGAGGACATCAATAATCTCGCCTACGCACGCCTCCTCAAGGGCGCGCGCCAGCTGCTGCTCGGCGTGCTCAAGGCGCGCACCGACGAGCTGGTCGAGCTCGCGCGCCGCTACGCGGACGCCCCCATGCTGGCCCGCACCCACGGTCAGGCCGCGAGCCCCACGACGCTCGGCAAGGAGCTGGCCAACTTCGCCGCACGGCTCATGCGCGCCGACTACCGCTGGACGCAGGTGCCAATCCTCGGCAAGTGGAACGGCGCCGTCGGCAACTTCAACGCCCATGCCGCGACGCTCCCGGGGGTGGACTGGCCCGCGGTGGCGCGCGGCTTCGTCGAGTCACTCGGGCTCGAGTACAACCCCTACACCACGCAGATCGAGCCGCACGACTGGATCGCCGAATACTGCGACGCCGTGGCAGGCGCGAACGTCGTGCTCATCGACCTGTGCCGCGACATGTGGGGCTACATCTCGCTCGGCTACCTGCGCCAGCGCGCCGTGGCCGGCGAGATCGGCTCCTCCACCATGCCGCACAAGGTCAATCCGATCGACTTCGAGAATGCCGAGGGCAATCTCGGCGTCGCCAACGCGCTGCTGCGTCACTTCACCGAGAAGCTGCCGCTGTCGCGCTGGCAGCGCGACCTCACTGATTCCACCGTGCTGCGCAACTTGGGCGTGGCGCTCGGACACACGCTCATCGCCTGGAACTCCCTCGGGCGCGGCCTCGCGCGCGTCGAGGCGGACGCCGAGCACATGCGGCTCGACCTCGCCGATGCCTGGGAGGTGCTCGCCGAGGCGGTGCAGACGGCGCTGCGCGCCGCCGGCATACCCGGCGGTTACGAGCGGCTCAAGGACCTCACGCGCGGCCGCGACATCGACGCCGCTGCGCTCGCGCAATTCATCGATGACCTGCCGCTGCCGGCTGAGGACAAGGCGCGGCTGCGCGCGCTCAAGCCCGCCGATTACGTGGGTCTTGCCGCGACGCTCGCGCGCGGTGTCTGAGAGGTTGTCGCTCCGACACGACATAAGTCCGTTCCCGGAATGCGAACTGCGCCTCGCTTTTGACTCAATACGTCCGCGGCCCCCGGTCAAACCGTGACCGGTTCGACAATGGTAAGCCCGCCCGCTCACTAAGATTCCGCAAAACCTGCACATCGTGCAGGCGGGGGGTGGTGCCGCTCGTGGCAATTTCCGGGGAGCTCGATCTGAAGAACGGCTGGGCACAGCTCGCCAACGCGCGCTATGCATCGGAATCCGTCAGCTCGGGGGAAGCGCATCAGCGCCGGCCGCGCGCCCGCGACGCCGAGACCCTCACCGTCCTCACCACACTCAGTGAAGTGCGCGCCGCGGTCAACGAGATCGCCGCCGCCGCACAGCGACTCATCTCCATCTATACGCCCGACCTCGAGCCCGACCTCTACGATCAGACTCCGTTCCTCGAGGTCGTCAAGCATTTCGTGCTGACGCGCAGCTTCTCCAAGGTGCGCGTGCTGCTCGCCGAGCCGACGCGCGTCATGCGCGACAGCAACCGCTTCGTCGCCATGGGCCGCCGCCTCTCGAGCTGCATCGACATCCGCTACGTCACCGCGCAGTCCGCGCAGCGCGCCTCCGCCTACCTGATCGCCGACGATCGCGCCATCGTCTACCGCCTGCGCGCCGACACCTGGGACGGGGTCGCCGACATCAACAACCCGCAGGCGGCGCGCGCCTACCTGCAGGAATTCGACCAGGTCTGGAACGCCAGCGCAGCCGAGCACGGGCTGCGCGCCTCCCGCCGCGGCTGATCCCGGCGGCTGCCGCGCCGCCGCGCCCCGCGCCCCGCGCGGGTAGAATCCGCCGATGGCCGCGACCGCTCCCCTGCCCGCCAACCCCCGCGTGATCGTCGCCCTCTCGGGCGGCGTCGACTCGGCCGTCGCGGCGCTCCTCCTCAAGGAGCAGGGGCTCGACGTGCAGGGGCTCTTCATGAGCAACTGGGAGGAGTCCGCGGACGACATCTGGTGCACCGCGGCGCAGGACTTTCAGGACGCGCGCGCGGTCGCCGCACGCCTCGGCATTCCTCTGCACCGCGTCAGCTTCGCCGCCGAGTACCGCGCACGCGTCTTCGAGCAGTTCCTGGCCGAGCACCGTGCCGGCCGCACCCCCAATCCCGACGTGCTGTGCAACCGCGAGATCAAGTTCGGCGCGGCGCTCGCCTACGCGCGGCGCCTCGGCGGCACGCGCCTCGCCACGGGTCACTATGCACGCCTCATCGAAGGCCCGGGCGGGGTCGAGCTGCACAAGGCGCAGGACGCCGGCAAGGACCAGAGCTACTTCCTGCACGCGGTCGCCGGCAGCGAGCTGGCCCAGGCGCTCATGCCGCTCGGCGGGCTGCAAAAGAGCGCGGTGCGCGAGCGCGCCCGGCGTGCCGGGTTGCCGGTGTTCGACAAGCCCGACAGCACCGGGATCTGCTTCATCGGCGAGCGCCCGTTCCGCGAGTTCCTCGAGCGTTACCTGCCGCGCGCTCCCGGCCCGGTCGAGTCGCCGGAGGGCGAGCGGCTCGGCACGCACCACGGGCTCGCCTTCTATACCCTCGGCCAGCGCGGCGGTCTCGGGCTCGGCGGACTGCACGGCCGGCCCGAGCAGCCCTGGTACGTCGCGGCGAAGGACCCCGCGCGCAATGCACTCATCGTGGTGCAGGGGCACGACCATCCGCTCCTCGCGAGTACCGCCCTCACGACCGGCCCCTGGCACTGGCTCGTGCCCCAGCCCGCGGCGGCGCTGCGCTGTACGGTCAAGGTGCGCTACCGCCAGGCGGACCAGCGCGCGCTGCTCACGCCGCGCGGTGACGGCAGCGTGCATCTCGGCTTCGCCGAGCCGCAGCGCGCCGTCACGCCGGGGCAGTACGCGGTCGCCTACGACGGCACGCTGTGCCTCGGAGGCGGGGTGATCGAGGCGGTGAGCCCGGCGCTGCCGCAGTCGGCCGCCGCCTGATCCGGTGACGGCGGGCGGCACGCGCGCGCTGCGCCCGATATAATTCCCGCACCCAGCGGAGACACTCATGACCAACAGCTTCCGGGCGCGCTCGACGCTCAAGGTGGGCGAGCGCACATACGAGATATGGAGTCTCGCCGCCCTGCCCCAGGACAAGGTCGCGCGCCTCCCCTACTCGCTCAAGATCCTGCTCGAGAACCTGCTGCGCTCCGAGGACGGCGTCAGCGTCACGCGCGCCGACATCGAGGCGCTGCTCGAGTGGGATCCGGCCGCCACCCCCTCGCACGAGATCGCCTTCACCCCGGCGCGCGTCATCCTGCAGGATTTCACCGGCGTGCCGTGCATCGTGGATCTCGCGGCGATGCGCGATGCGATCGTGCGCCTCGGCGGCGACGCCGAGCGCGTCAATCCGCTGAATCCCGCGGAACTGGTCATCGATCACTCGGTGCAGGTGGATGAATACGGCACCCCGCAGGCGCTCGCCGCCAACACCGCCATCGAGTTCAGCCGCAACAAGGAGCGCTACGCCTTCCTGCGCTGGGGGCAGACCGCGTTCCACAACTTCTCGGTGGTGCCGCCCAACACCGGCATCGTGCACCAGGTGAACCTCGAGTACCTCGGGCGGGTGATCTTCGACGCCGAGAGCGGCGGCACGCGCCGTGCCTATCCCGACACGCTGGTCGGCACCGACTCGCACACCACCATGATCAACGGCCTCGGCGTGCTCGGCTGGGGCGTCGGCGGCATCGAGGCGGAAGCCGCGATGCTCGGACAGCCGGTCACAATGCTGATCCCGCAGGTCATCGGCTTCAGGCTCGATGGGCGCCTGCAGCCCGGGGCCACTGCCACCGACCTCGTGCTCACGGTCACCGAGATGCTGCGCAAGAAGGGCGTGGTGGACAAGTTCGTCGAGTTCTTCGGCGACGGACTCGCCAATCTGCCGCTCGCCGACCGCGCGACCATCGCCAACATGGCGCCGGAGTACGGCAGCACCTGCGGCATCTTTCCGGTGGACGCCGAGACCATCCGCTACCTCGAGCTGTCGGGCCGGCCGCGCGAGCGCATCGACCTGGTCGGCACCTACACCCGCGCGCAGGGCATGTGGCGCAACCCCGGTGCCAGCGCGGCGCGCTACACGGATGAGCTCGAGCTCGACCTCGGCAAAGTCGAGCCGAGCCTCGCGGGTCCCCGGCGGCCGCAGGATCGCGTGCCGCTCAAGAGCGCGAAGAAAGTCTACGAGACCAACGCGAAGAAGGCCGCGGAAGAGCGCGCCGCGCGCAAGAGCGGCACGGGAGCTGCGCCCGCCACGCTCAACGGACAGAGCGTGGAGCTCAAGGACGGCGCGGTGCTGATCGCCGCGATCACAAGCTGCACCAACACCTCCAACCCCTCGGTCATGCTCGGCGCGGGCCTGCTCGCCCGCAAGGCGCGCGAGCGCGGCCTGACCGCCAAACCGTGGGTGAAGACCAGCCTCGCGCCCGGCTCGCGCGTGGTCACCGACTACTTCAAGAAAGCCGGCGTGCTGGATGACCTCGCGGCGGTGGGCTTCGATCTCGTCGGCTATGGATGTACCACGTGCATCTCGGCGGGAACTCCGGTGCTGCTGGCCAATGGCACCAGCCGCCGCATCGAGAGCATGCCCGACGCGGGTGGCTTGCAGGTGTTCGGTCCAACCGCAGACCGCCGACTCGGCGTCGGACTGCAGACCGAGCGCATGGTGCAGGGGGAGCGCGAGTGCGTCACGGTCGTATTGCAGGACGGGCGCAGGCTCGTCTGCACGCCGGATCACCAGCTGCTCTCGGCCGATGGCGGCTGGGTACGCGCCGACGCGCTCGTCAAGGGGCGCGACCGTCTGGTGATGGGTCTCGAGGCACCCCTCGATGAGCCCGCCGCCGACGAAGCCGGTTACGAGCTCGCGGCCGGCGAGCTGCGCTTCCGCTTCGCCAATGAGGGCGAGCGTGCGCGCACGCTCGCTTTCGCACGCGTCGTCGGCCATCTCATCAGCGACGGTTCGATCAGCGTCCTCGGACAGGGCCGCATGAACGTCGGTCAGGCGCTCGATCGCGAAGCAGCGCTCGCCGACATCGAGCTGCTCACCGGCAAGCGCCCGGCGGCCAGTCGCTACGACGAGCGCAAGTGGTCGATCGCGCTGCCGATGGAGCTGACCGCGGCCATCGCCTCGCTGGGGGGTGTGCGCATCGGCCAGCGTATCCATCAGCCGCCGACGCTGCCAGAGTTTCTGCTCCAACCCGATTGCCCGGTCGCGCTGATACGCGAGTTCCTCGGCGCCCTGTTCGGCGCCGACGGTCACGCGCCCATCCTCAAACGCCAGGGAGCGAGCGAGGACAGTGCAATCCTCGAGCCGCCCGCGTATTCGCAGAGCGCAAAGCCCGAGCATGTGCCGCAGCTCAAAGCGGTCATGCAGGGAGTCATCGATCTTCTGGTCCGCTGCGGCGTCAAGGCTCGCGGCGCTCACATCTACAGCTATCCCACGCGCCACTCCGCCTCGAGCTACGCCGCGGCGCGCGACGGCGCCGGCCGCATCGAGGTCCGGCTCACGCTGCCCGACGGGTTGTCATTCATCGAGCGCGTAGGCTTCAGGTACTGCGTCGAGAAATCCCTGCGTGCCAGCGCCGCGGCGGTGTACTGGCGCACCATCGACACGATCAACCGCCAGCGCCTGTGGATGGCGGACCGCCTCGAGGCACTGAACCAGAATTACAGCTTCAGCTTTCAGCAGACCCGGCGCATGGCCGCCGCCGAGCTGATGATGCTCGAGACGGCGATTCACCCCCACTACTCGCTGCTCGAGGGGCACGATCGTTTCGACCGCTTGCCGCACGCCGGGGCGCGCTTCAAACCCATGCACCGCGAGAGCTGCGACTTCCCCTCGCCGGTCGCGTTGATGCGCGAGATTGGAGCGCGCGACTGGTTCGCGCGCCTGCAGCCGCGCGAGACGGCGGATTACTCGAAGCACTATTGCGTCGAGAAGGACGCACTGACACTTCCAACCTTCTCGCTGCAGGTCGCCGACGTGCGCGACGCCGGACCGCGGCAGGTGTTCGATATCGCCGTGAACGACCTTCGCGCCTTCATCGCCGGAAATGTGGCAGTGCATAATTGCATAGGCAACAGTGGCCCGCTGAAGCCCGAAATCTCCGCCGCCGTCAAACAGGGCGATCTCACCGCGTGCTCCGTGCTCTCCGGCAATCGCAACTTCGAGGGCCGCGTGCATCCCGAGGTGCGCATGAACTTCCTCGCCTCGCCGCCGCTCGTGGTGGCGTATGCGCTCGCCGGCTCACTGGACGTCGATCTCACCAGCGAGCCGCTCGGCACCGGTCGCGACGGCAAGCCCGTGATGCTCGCCGATGTCTGGCCGAGCGATGCCGAGGTGCAGGAAGCCCTCAAGCGCTCGATCGATTCGCAGATGTTCCGCTCGAGCTACGCGAGCGTCTTCCAGGGCGATGAGAACTGGGCCGGCATCCACGTGCCGGCCGGCAAGAGCTACGCCTGGGACGCGAAGTCGACCTACGTGAAGAACCCGCCCTACTTCGACGGCATGACGATGACGCCGGCGCCGCTCGCCGACGTGCGCGGAGCGCGCGCACTCGCAGTGCTCGGCGACTCGGTCACCACCGATCACATCTCGCCCGCCGGCAACATCTCGCGCTCGAGCCCGGCGGCGCGCTACCTCATCGACCAGGGCGTGCAGCCGCAGGACTTCAACTCCTACGGCGCGCGGCGCGGCAATCACGAGGTGATGATGCGCGGCACGTTCGCCAACATCCGCCTGCGCAACCTGCTGGTGCCGGGCGTCGAGGGCGGCGTCACGCTGCATCTGCCCGACGGTGCGCAGGCGTCGATCTACGACGCCGCCGTGCAGTACAAGAAAGAGGGCACGCCGCTCATCGTGCTCGCCGGGCGCGAGTACGGCACCGGCTCCTCGCGCGACTGGGCCGCGAAGGGCACGATGCTGCTCGGCGTCAAGGCAGTCATCGCCGAGAGCTTCGAGCGCATCCACCGCTCGAACCTGATCGGCATGGGTGTGGCGCCGCTGCAGTTCCTGCCCGGCCAGAATGTCGCATCCCTCGGACTCACCGGCCGCGAGGTGTTCGACATCATCGGGCTCAGCCAGGGGGACGCGCGCGAAGTCACGGTGACCGCGACTCCCGCGGACGGGGCAGCGAAATCCTTCAAGGCGCGCTTGCGCATCGACACGCCGAAGGAGCGCGAATACTACCGCCACGGCGGCATTCTCCAGTACGTGCTGCGTCAGCTCGCCTCCGGCGGCTCGAGCGGGTAACGGCCTGCCCGCGCTCGCGCTGTTCGATCTCGACGGGACCATCACCCGCCGCGATACGCTCGCGGCCTATGTGCTCGGGTTCCTGCGCGGGCATCCGGCGCGCTTCCCCGGCGTGCTGCGCGTCTTACCCACCCTGACGCTCTTCGGCCTGCGCCGCGCCGACCGTGGCGATCTCAAGGCCGCCTTGATCACTGCCGCGCTCGGAGGCACCACGCGCGCCGAGCTCGCCGCCTGGACGGCGCACTTCGTGCCGCATCTGGTTGCTCGCGGCGTGTGGCCGGACGCCCTCGCCTGCATCGCGCGCCACCGCGCCCAGGGCGACGCCCTGGTGCTGATGAGCGCCAGCGTCGATCTCTACGTGCCGGCGATCGCTGGCGCGCTCGGCTTCGCCGAGACACTCTGCACGCCGCTCGTCTGGCGCGGTGAGCGCCTCGATGGCGCACTCGCCGGCGCCAACCTGCGCGGCGCCGCCAAGGCGCGGGCCCTCAAGGAGCTGCGCACCCGCTATCCCGGCCACGCCATCACGGCCTACGGCAACGCGGTCAGCGACCTCGGCCACCTGTGCCTCGCCGACCACGGCGTTCTGGTAAACGGCAGCGCCCGCGCCCGCCGCGCCGCTGCTCACTTGGGGGTAGCCTGCCAGACCTGGCGTTAGGCCGCAGCGCCCGAGCGCCGCACCGCTGCAACAAAGATCATGCTCGCACGGTCTTATTCGGCAGAACCCGCACCATGATCTTTTGCTCTCCGGCCAACTGAATGATCATCGCCGTCCTCGCGTTCCTGGGTGGTGCGCTGACCATACTGAGTCCGTGCATCCTGCCGGTGGTGCCCTTCGTGCTGGCGCGCACCGAGCAGCCCTTCGTGCGCAGCACGCTGCCGCTGCTGCTCGGCATGGCCGCGACTTTCGCGGTCATCTCGACCCTTGCCGCGGTCGGCGGCGCGTGGGCCGTGCATCTCAACGAATACGGCCGCGCCGCGGCGCTGGTGCTGCTGGCGGTGAGCGGGCTCGCGCTGTTGTCGCGCAGCCTCGCCGATCGGCTCACCCGCCCGCTGGTCGCCCTGGGGTCGCGCCTGTCGGCGGGCGGCGATGCGCGCTCGGGCGTGCTCTCATCACTGCTGCTCGGCGTCGCCACGGGGTTCCTCTGGGCGCCGTGCGCCGGACCGATCCTCGCGCTCATCCTCACCGGGGCGGCGCTGCGTGGACCGAGCACCGCCACCACCCTGCTGCTCCTTTCCTATGCGCTCGGCGCGGTGAGCTCGCTGGCGCTGGTCGCAGCGGCGAGCACCCGGGTGATCGCCGCACTCAAGAGATCGTTCGCCGCCGGCGAGTGGCTGCGCCGCGCACTGGGGGCGCTCGTGCTGCTCGCGGTGCTGGCGATCGCGCTCGGCTGGGACACCGGTGTCCTGACACGCCTGTCGTTCGCTCGCACGCAGAATGTGGAGCAAGCGCTGGTGGCGCGCGTCGCGCCACACGCCGGCGCCATGTCGATGCAGGGCACCATGACCGGCGCCATGACCGGGACCATGACCATGACAGGCGCCATGACAGGCGCCGCCGCCAACGCCGGCAACCGGGCGCCGGGGGTCGAGGGCGAGCTGCCCACGCTCGAGGGCGCCGTCACCTGGCTCAACTCACCGCCGCTCACCCCGCAGATGCTGCGCGGCAAGGTGGTGGTGATCGACTTCTGGACTTACTCCTGTATCAACTGCCTGCGCGCGCTGCCGTACGTGAAGGACTGGTACGCGCGCTACCGCGACCAGGGACTGGTCGTGATCGGGGTGCATGCGCCGGAGTTCGCCTTCGAGAAGGACGTCGCCAACGTCACCCGCGCGGTCCACGACCTCGGGATCACCTACCCGGTCGCGCTCGATAACCACCTCGCCATCTGGCAGGCCTTCGACAATCAATACTGGCCGGCGCATTACTTCATCGACACCCAGGGCCGCATCCGCGGCCACCACTTCGGCGAGGGCGACTACGAGCAGTCCGAGCAGCTGCTGCGCACCCTGCTCGCCGAGGCCGGCGCCACGCGGCTGCCGCCCGCCGCCAACGCGATCCGCGCCGCCGGCATCGAGGCGCCTCCCGACGAAGCCGACATCCAGTCGCCCGAGACCTACATCGGCTACCAGCGGGCCGACAATTTCGCCTCCGCGGGCGGCGTCGTGCCGGATGCGCCCCACGTGTACCAGGCCCCGCAGGCGCTCGCGCTCAACCAGTGGGGGCTCGCGGGCGGCTGGCGCGTCGAGGGCGAGCGCGCGGTTGCGACGGCGGCCGCGAGCTCCATCGTGTTCCGCTTCCGCGCCCGCGACCTGCACCTGGTGCTCGGGCCGGCAAGCCCGGCCAACGGCGTGCGCTTTCGCGTCACCGTGGATGGACACGCCCCCGGGGCCGATCACGGCGTCGACGTGCAGCCGGACGGGAGCGGCGCGGTCGGGGAACAGCGCCTCTACCAGCTGCTGCGCCAGAGCGGTCCGGTGGCGGAGCATACTTTCGCGATCGAGTTCCTCGATCCCGGCGTGCAGGCCTATTCGTTCACCTTCGGCTAGGAAGTGAAGCCATGCGACTCGAGCAACCCATCCGATGGTCCCGCCGCTCGCTGCTCACCGGTGCGCTGGCGCTCGGCACCCTGAGCGGGGCGCGTATCTACGCTGCGGCGCTGCTCTCCGGCCCGGCAGCAGCCAATACGGTGACCGTCGAGCTGTTCGGCCCCGACGGCAAGAGCAAGGGGACAGTGAGCGTCGCGCGCGTCGTCAAGAGCGACGCCGAGTGGCGCGCCCAGCTCTCGCCGCTCGCCTACGAAGTCACGCGCCACGAGGCTACCGAGCGGCCGTTCAGCGGCGCGCTCGATACCAACCACGCGGACGGCCTGTACGCCTGCGTCTGCTGCGGCACGACTCTGTACGACTCCAGCACCAAGTTCGACTCCGGCACCGGCTGGCCGAGCTTTTACCGTGCTATCTCGCGCTACAACGTGGTCGAGGCCGCGGACCGCAGCCTCGGCATGGAGCGCACCGCGGTCTCCTGCAAGCGCTGCGCCGCGCATCTCGACCATGTGTTCGACGACGGCCCGAAGCCCACGGGACTGCGCTACTGCATGAACTCCGTGGCGCTCACTTTCGCGCCGCGCGCCTAGCGTTGCGCCCCGTTTTGGAGAACTCCATGTCAGTGAAGAAAGTCACCTGCGCGCGCCTCGCCGCCGCAACCCTCTCGGCAGTGCTCGCCTCGGTGGGTGCCTGCGGCGCCGAGGCGCCGGTGGCGATTCCCCCGCCGGCGCTCGACAGCCCCAGGGCAGCCGTCCATCTGCAGACCGCGGTGCTGGCCGGGGGCTGCTTCTGGGGCATGCAGGGAGTGTTCGAGCACGTGCGTGGCGTGCAGGACGTGCTGGCCGGCTACTCGGGCGGTGCCTACAGCACGGCCCACTACCAGGACGTCGGCACCGGCCAGACCGGTCACGCCGAGTCGGTGCAGATCGTCTTCGACCCGAGCGTGGTCAGCTACGGCAAGCTCCTGCAGATCTATTTCTCGGTGGCGCACGACCCGACGCAGCTCAACCGCCAGGGCCCGGACTCGGGCACCCAGTATCGCTCGTCCATCTTCTACGGCGACGACGATCAGCGTCACGTCGCCGAGAGCTATATCGCGCAGCTCAACAGCGACAAGGTGTTCCGCGGACCGATCGTGACGCGCCTCGACGCCCTCAAGGCCTTCTACCGGGCCGAGGGCTATCACCAGGACTACTACCTCAAGAATCCCGACGACGCCTACATCGTCTTCAACGACCTGCCCAAGATCGCAAGTCTCAAGGCGCTGTTCCCCGACTATTACCAGGACGCGCCGGTGCGGGCGCGCTGAAGGCTCACATCGACGTGCGGATCTGCCACAGCTCCGGGAAGAACTTGAGCTCGAGCGCCTTGGAGAGGTAGGAGACGCCGCCGGTGCCGCCGGTGCCGGGCTTGTAGCCGATGATGCGCTCCACCGTCTTCAGGTGATGGCAGCGCCACAGCTGGAAGTTGTGGTCGAGATCGACGAGCTTTTCCGCCAGCTCGTACAGATCCCAATCCTTGTCGGCGTTGTGATAGACGCCGAGCCAGGCGCCCGCGACCTGCTTGCTGGGTAGGTAGGGCTCGCGGAAGTCGCGCGACAGATACGGCTCCGGGATGTCGTAGCCGCGGCGGCTCAGGAGCCGCAGCACCTCGTCGTAGAGTGACGGCTCGGCGAGCGCCTGCTCGAGCGCCGCGTAGGCGGCCGGATCGCGCCTGTGCACCGCGAGCATCTCGGCGTTCTTGTTGCCGAACAGGAACTCGAGCATCCGGTACTGCAGCGACTGGAACCCGGAGGAGCGTCCGAGCGCGTTGCGGAACGCCGTGTACTCGAACGGCGTCAGGGTCGAGAGCACGTCCCACACCGAGATCAGCTGGCTCTGCGAGCGCGCGATGCGCGCCAGCATCTTGAGTGCCGGATCGAGGTCGTCGCGCCGTATGGATCCGAGCGCCGCGGTCAGCTCGTGCAGCATGAGCCGCATCCACAGCTCCGACACCTGGTGCACGATCACGAACAGCATCTCGTTGTGCTCGCGCGTCAGCGGGTGCTGTGCGGCGAGCAGCTTGTCGAGGTGCAGATATTCCCCGTAGGAGAGCGAGCTGCCGAGATCCCAGTGCACCGCCTCGTCGGCGAGCTCGACGCGTCCCGGCCTGTCGGAGGGTCCGTTGCTCATCGGGGGCATGGTACACGTCGGCGGCCGCGCGGCAAGACAGCGCGCCTGTAACGCCACGCCTCAAGACGCCCGCGCCCCGATCCGTTAGGATCGCGCGACCGTGAGCACCCCCCTCCTCGAAGTCCGCAATCTGGTGAAGCAATATCCGTCCGCCACGGCGGTCGACGGCGTCAGTTTCAGCGTCCCCGAGGGCATCTGCTTCGGACTGCTGGGACCGAACGGCGCCGGCAAGACCACCACGGTCGAGATCATGGAGGGGATCCTGCCGCCGACCGCAGGCGAGGTGCGCTACCGCGGCGAGCCCCTCGGCGCGCGGTTTCGCGAGGATGCCGGCATCCTCTTCCAGAAGACCGCGCTGCAGGACCACCTCACCGTGCGCCAGAGCGTCGCGCTGTTCCGCGGCCTCTACACCCACGGCCTGGACGTCGACGAGGTGCTGCGCGTCTGCGCGCTGGAGAAGCTCGCGCGGCGCGACGCCCGCAAGCTCTCCGGCGGCCAGCAGCAGCGGCTGCTGCTCGCGATCGCGCTGGTGAACGACCCGGCGGTGCTGTTCCTCGATGAGCCGACCACCGGCCTCGATCCGCAGGCGCGGCGCAATTTCTGGGAGCTGGTCGAGTCCATCAAGGCGCGCCGCAAGACCATCATCCTCACCACGCACTACATGGAGGAGGCCGAGCTGCTGTGCGACGAGATCGCCATCATGGACCGCGGCCGGATCGTCGCGCAGGGACCGCCGCACCGGCTGCTGCGCGAGCATTTCGCCGAAGTGCTGCTCGAGCTGCCGCGCGCCGAGTTCCCCGAGGCGGCGCGCGCCCTGCCGCTGCAGCTGATCGACTCGCGTGACCGCGTCGAGATCACCACCCACGACCTGGAAGCCACGCTGCGCACGCTGCTCGAGGCGCACGTGCCGCTCACCAACCTGCGGGTGCGGCCGCCGAACCTCGAGGACCTGTTCCTCGAGCTGACCGGCAAGGAGCTGCGACCGTGATCCGCCGGCTGCTCTCGGTGTACCACGCACGCAACCTCGAGTTCCTGCGCGACCGCGGCACGATGCTGTTCTCGCTGCTGCTGCCGATCATGCTGGTGATCGGCATGGGCTTCGTGTTCGGCGGCCCGCCGCGCCCGCTCTTCAAGGTGGGCGTACTGGCGCCGCCCGCCGCTGCGCACGCCCATCCCTTTCTCGAGGAGCGCTACGTGCAGTTCGTGCCGATGAGCGACCGCAGCGCCGCGCTCGCCAAGCTGACGCACCAGCAGATCGATCTGCTCGCGGACTTCAGCGCCGGCACGCGCTACTGGGTCAACACCGACTCGCCCAAAGGCTACGTGATCGAGAGGCTGCTGCTCGCGGCCGAGCCCGGCGCGCAGCGCGAGCCGGTCACCGGCAAGGCATTGCGCTACATCGACTGGCTGTTCCCCGGCATCCTCGGCATGAACATGATGTTCAGCTGCCTGTTCGGCGTCGGCTACGTGGTGCTGCGCTATCGCAAGAGCGGGTTCCTGAAGCGCCTGCATGCCACGCCGCTCACGGCCTTTGAGTTCCTTTCGGCTCAGGTGCTCTCGCGCCTGTCGCTGATCCTGTTTGTCACGCTGGTGCTGTACCTGGGCATCGGCGCCATCATCGGCTTTCACTCCGCCGGCAGCCCGGCCCTGCTGGCACTGCTCGCCGTGCTCGGCGCGCTCTCGATGATCGCGCTCGGGCTCACGGTCGCGGCACGCTTCTCGAGCGAGGAGCTGGTCGGCGGCATCCTCAACCTGCTGACCTGGCCGATGATGCTGCTCTCGGGTATCTGGTTCTCGCTCGAGGGCTCGCCCCGCTGGGTGCAGTGGGTGGCGTACGTCTTTCCGCTCACCCAGCTGCTCGATGCCGCCCGCGATGTGATGCTGGACGGCGCCGGCGTCGCCCAGATTGCCCCGCAGCTCGTGTATCTTGCGGCCACGACGCTGGTGTTCCTGGCGTTCGGCGCCTGGTCGTTCCGCTGGCGCATCGACTGACCGCCGGCGCGACCGGCGAGGAGAGCCGAGCTTTGCGATTCCTGAGCGACAACACTGCGACGGCCTGCCCGGAGATCCTGGCCGCCATCGAGCAGGCGAATCACGGCCTGGTGCGCGCCTACGGCGACGACCCCTGGACCGAGCGCCTCGACGGCGTGTTCAGCGAGCACTTCGGCACGCCGGTGCGCGCCTTCGCCGTGGCCACCGGGACCGCCGCCAACTCGCTCGCGCTCGCCACCCTGAGCCCGCCCTACGGGGCCATCTTTGCGTACCACGAGGCGCACATCGCCGTGGATGAATGCGGTGCACCCGGCTTCTTCTCCGGCGGCGCGCAGCTCGCGCTGCTGCCCGCCAGCCACGGGCGGCTCGACGCCGCGACCGTCGGCACGGCCTTCGCCAACCATCCGCGCGGCGTTCACGGCGTGCAGCCGGCCGCCCTGTCGCTCACCCAGGCCACCGAGCTCGGCACCGCCTACCGGCCGGCCGAGGTCGCGCAGCTCGCCGAGCTCGCGCATCGCGCGGGGCTCAAGGTGCACATGGACGGCGCGCGCTTCGCCAATGCCGTCGCGTTCCTCGGCTGCCATCCGGCCGATGTGACCTGGCGGGCCGGCGTCGACGTCATGTCCTTCGGCGCGACCAAGAACGGCGCCCTCACGGCCGAGGCGGTCGTGTTCTTCGATCTGACGCTGGTGCGCGACTTCGAGCTGCGGCGCAAGCGCGCCGGCCACCTGCTGTCGAAGTCCCGCTACGTGGCGGCGCAGCTGCTCGCCTACCTCGAGAGCGGCATCTGGAAGCGCAATGCCGCGCGCGCCAACGCGCTCGCGCAGCGCATCGGGATCGCCGCGGGCGCAGCGCTGCTGCACCCGGTCGAGGCCAACGAGGTGTTCCTCAACCTCGGCGTGGCGCGGCGCGCGGCGCTGCGCACCGCCGGCTTCGACTTCTACGACTGGGGGCCCGAGCCCGCCGGGGAAGCGCGCCTGGTGGTGTCGTGGGATCAGCGGGAGCAGGACGTGCACGCGCTGTGCGCGGCGCTGGCGCGCAGCTGAGCCGCGGCGGCCGCGGCGTCACTGCTCGCGCAGGCTCACCGTCACGGGCACCCGCGCGGCGCGCAGCGCCGGCAGGAATCCGCCCAGCATGCCGATACAGAGCGCGATCAGCAGGCCGCGCAGCACCAGCTCCGGGGTCACCTTGAAGCTGAACACCACCTGGGTGAAGTTCTGTCCGAGGCTCGAGACCGAGAGGTCGTTGAAGAGCAGATAGGCGATGAGCGCGCCGAGCACCGCCCCGGTGAGCGCCAGCAGCAGCGCCTCGGTCATGACCGAGACCACCACCGGGAAGCCGCCGAAGCCGATCGCCCGGAGCGTCGCGATCTCCTTGCCGCGGGCGGCGACCGCCGCGTACATGCTGTTGAGCGCGGCGAACACAGCGCCGAGGCCCATGATGGCGGTCACCACGCCGGCGAGCACGCCGATGGTGGCGCGGAACTGCTTGGTCTGGCCGCTGAAGTAGTCGTCCTCGCGCAGCACGTCCATCGACAGGCGCGGCTCGGCCGCGATGGCGGCCTTGAGCTGCTCGAAACCGCCGGGCCCATCGAGCGCCGCCAGCACCGAGCTCGAGCCGATGCGCCCGAAGGTCGAGCGCGCCACGTTGATATCGGTCCACATCTCGCTGTCGTGGGAATCGCCCGACTCGAATTCCCCGACCACGGTCCACTGCGAGCCGCGCATGCGCACCACCTGGCCGATGTCGGCGCCCTGGAACTGCGCCAGGACGCCCCGCCCGACGATCAGCTCGCGCAGGCCCGGCGTGAAGTTCCGGCCGGCGATGATGCGGAGCTTCGGCCGCAGCGCGAAGGCCGGCGGCTCGACTCCGCGCACCGTGATGTTGGCGCCACTCTTGACGTCGTCGCGGCGCACCAGCTCGGCGATCACCATGAGCTCGGCGGAGGCGAGCGGCTTGCCGTCGGGGCCGGGACGGATGCCCGGCTCCTGCCTGATGAGGTCGGTCGAATCGCGATCGAAAGCCGAGTTGAGCTCGGCGTCCGAGCCGCCGCGCAGGATGAGGGCCGCGTCGTGCCGCCCGGTCGACTTGAGCGTGCTGTCGAAGCCGGCCGACATCGCGAGCAGTGCGGTGAATACCGCCACGACGCCGGCGAGACCGATGACGATGACCAGCGAGGGCGCCCAGCGCTCGGGGATGCTGCGGATGCTCAGGGCGGTGATCGCCAACGCCTGCCTCAACACGGCGGCCGCTCCCTGTCAGCGGCCGGCGAGCGCATCGACGATCTCCAGCCGCCGCGCGCGCAGCGCCGGCAGCAGCCCGACGGCGAGGCTCATCAGCACGATCGCGATCACCCCCAGCAGCCAAACCGTGCCATTGAGCTGCAGCAGGAACTGCCCGCCGGTCGCCTGCTCCACCAGCGCGCCGGCCAGCGAGGCGAGCACCATGCCGGTGAGACCCCCGGCGAGCACCAGCGTGAAGGCCTCCGCCAGCACGAAGCCGAACACGCTGCCGTCGGTGAAACCGAGCGTCTTCAGCACGGCGAGCTCGGGAATGCGCTCGCGCACGCTCTGCGCCATGGTATTGCCGACCACCAGCAGCAGCGTGAAAAACACCGCGAACAGGATCCAGCGCACGATCAGGCCGATGTCGCCGATCTGCTTGACGAAGCTGATGTTGAAGTCCTTCTCGGTCTGCGTCTTGGTCTCGTCGGGGGAGTTCTCGAACATGGCGTCGACCGTCTTGCTGATGGCCTCGGCGTCGGCGCCGGGCGCGAGCTTGAGGATGAAGAAGTTGGTGCGCCCCTTCATGCCGAACTGGTTGGCCTCATCGAAGTAGTCCTGCTGGATGAAGGCGAGGTTGGTGCGCTTCTGCCACTCCTCGTCCTTGCCGTCGAAGATGCCCACCAGGTCGAACTGCCAGGCCTTGCTGCCGTTCTTCTGCGGCCAGATCTGCGACGAGATCGGCACCTTCTGGCCGAGCTTCCAGCCGTACTGCTCGGCGAGCTGGCGGCCGACGATCATGCCGGTGCGGGTGTGCTCGAAGGCCTGCCACTGCTGCTCCGGCATCGTCCACTCGGGGTAGACGTCGTGGTAACGCTGCGGATCGAGCGCGAACATGATGAGCGGCGTGTTGGTCTGCCACACGCCGCCGAACCACTGCTGGTAGGCGACGCGCGTCACCCCGGGAATCGCCTCGAGCTTCGGCACCATGCTGACCGGCAGCGCCACCGTGAAGGAGACGCGCGCCTGCACGAACAGGCGCGTCGCGCCGACGAAATCCGCGCCGGAGCTGAAGATGGTATCGACCGACTGCAGCAGTCCGAACAGCAGGAACGCCATGACCACCGACAGCAGCGTCAGCGTGGTGCGCACGCGCCTGCGGAACAGGTTCGCGACCACGAAGCCGACGCGGGTCACGAGTGCCTCCGGCCCGCCGGCGACCTTCGCCCGGTCATCTCAGGCCGCCTGCTCGAGCAGCTGGCCCTTCTCGAGGTGCAGGGTGCGGCGCGCGAACTCGGCGGCCTTGGGATCGTGGGTGACGATCACGATGGTCTTGCCGTGCTCCCGGTTGAGCACCTGCAGCAGTCCCAGGATCTCGTCGGCGGTCTTCCTGTCGAGGTCGCCGGTCGGCTCGTCGCACACCAGCAGCTGCGGGTCCGACACCAGCGCGCGCGCGATCGCGACGCGCTGCTCCTGGCCGCCGGAGAGCTCGCGCGGCTTGTGCTTGGCGCGGTCGGCGAGCCCCACCACCTCGAGCGCCACCGCAACGTTCTTCCTGCGCTGCGCGGCGGACAGCCTGGTGAGCAGCAGCGGCAGCTCGACGTTGCCTTCGGCGCTCAGGACCGGCATCAGGTTGTAGAACTGGAACACGAAGCCGACGTTGTGCGCACGCCAGCGCGCCAGCTGGCCGCTGCCGAGCTGGTCGATGCGGTTGCCGCCGACGGTGATCTCGCCCGAGGTCGGCTTGTCGAGGCCGCCGATGAGATTGAGCAGCGTCGTCTTGCCCGAGCCCGAGGGTCCCATGAGCGCGACGAAGTCGCCCTTGGGGATATCGAGCGTCAGGCCGTGCAGCACCTCGACCTTCTGCTTGCCGCGCTCGTAGACCTTGGTGACGTTGTGAACCTGGACCATGGGCTCGGACATACCGTACCTCGCAGTGTCATTTTCTCACTTCGGTAACCGCGGCGGCGTCCTTGAGGTCCGCCGGGGCGTCGACGATGACGCTCTCCCCGGCGCTGAGGCCCGCCAGCACCTCGCGCGCCTCGCCGCTGCTGCCGCCGACGGTTACCGCGCGGCGCTGCGCGCGGCCGTCCTTCAGCACGAACACCACGTCCTCGCTGCCGTCCTTGCGCAGCGCGTCCGGCGGCACCAGCACGCCGCGCGGCCGTTGCTGCCGGGGGGCGTTGGCGGCGCTCTGCTCCTCGAACGACACCCGCACCCCCATGTCCGGCACGATGCGCTCGTCGCGGCTGTCGAAGCCGATGCGCACCTTGACGGTCGCCTTGGAGCGGTCCGCGGTCGGGATGATGGCGATGACGTGCGAGGGGATGCGCCACTCGGGGTAGGCGTTGAGCACCGACACCACCGGCTGCCCGGGCGCGACGCGGTTGATATAGGCCTCGTTGACGTCGACCTCGATCTCGAGCGAATCCATGTCCACCAGCGTGCCGATGCCGGTGCGCGTGTACCCGCCGCCGGCCGAGAACGGCGAGACGATCTCCCCGACCTGCGCGGCCTTGGCGATGATCACGCCGGTGAACGGCGCGCGCACGGTGCAATAGTCGAGCTGCACCTGCGCCGCGCGCACGTTGGCGGCGGCCAGCTCGATCTGCTTGCGCTGCGACTGCACCAGCGCGCTGCTGCTGTCCACCTGGGTGCGCGCCTGCTCGGTCTCCTGCTGCGACACCAGGTGACGCGTCACCAGATCCTCATCGCGCTGCACGTCGCGCTTGTACTGCGCGAGCTGCGCCTGGTCCTGCGCCAGCAGCGCCTGCGCGGACTCCAGTTGCGCCTGTGCCTGGGCGAGCGCGGCGCGTTGCGCGGTGTCGTCGAGGCGCGCCATCACCTGCCCGGCCTTGACGTGATCGCCCTCATCGAAGAGCACCTGGGTCACGGTGCCGGTGATCTGCGCCGAGACGGTCGCCTCGCGCCGCGCGGTGACGTAGCCCGTGGCATCGAGCACCGAGGCCGCGCCGGCCCCGGCGGCCATGGCTTGCGCGGTCGCCGTGTGCACCGGCAAGCCGCCGCGCGCGGACCATGCGAGCCAGGTGGCGCCGGCGGCGAGCGCCAGCGCGGCCACGACTCCCGTGACGATCCAGCGCCGCCGCGGCGGTGAGCTCTCGGGCTGCGCCCCGCGCTCGATCCGCAGCTGTCCCAACAGCGCTTTTTTATCCGGCTCGGCAGCCATCCCCTCGGCCCTTCGAAGCAGCGCGCAAAGATAACATCAGGCGCCGCAGCGTCGCATGCCCGCTGCGACATACAGCGCCGCCGCGCGCGGCGAGCGGTGTGCGGGCGGACCTCAAGGCCTCAGCCGGCGACGATCTTCGCCATCAGGCGCCGCGCCTGCGCGTACTCCGGGGCGAGCAGCAGCGCGTGCTCGAGCGCATCGCGAGCGCCCACCGGATCGGCGTGATCCAGCAGGTCGCGCGCCAGGTAGAGATAGGCCTCGGCCGCACCCCAGCCCGGCAGCCGCTCGATACCGGCGCGCTCGGCCTCGAAGGCCGCGACCGCCTGGCGCAGCTTCGTGAGGCCCCGGTCCCTGTTGCCGTCGCCGGATGCAGAGAGCTGGTAGTCACTCATGCCGTCGATCAGCAGGGCGCGCGGATCGTGCGGCGCGGATTGCAGCGCGCGCGCGATGTCCTTGCGCGCGCGGTGCGCCGAGAGCGTCGCATTGTGCGCACTCAGCGGCGTGGCGAGGCAGGCGGCCCGCAGCGCGAGCGCATCCGCGAAGTCCGCCTGTGCCGCGAGCAGCGCATCCGCCTCGTCGACACAATGCTGCGCGAGGTCGGCGGCCGAGCCGCCGCGGGAGGCGCCCTGCGCGACGAGCTGCGCCTGGCGCCAGTCGAGCAGCGCCGCGTAGTAACCATGCAGCCGGTCGTGCGACTCGTCCGCGGCGATCAGGCCAGCGAGACTCCTGAGCGCCGGGGCGTCCTCGGTGTAGTAGCCGTACTGGATGCGGCTCTCGATGTCGCGCCAGGAGATCTGCTGCTCCGCGCCGCGCACGCTCGCGCTCAACCCGAGGAGCGCGGCGGCGGCGGGCAGTAGAATATTCGCGCGCATGCAAGACCATAACACAGCCCCGGCGACGCCCGCTCCCCCGGGCACTGCGCCCGAGTCGCTCATCGACATCGGCATCAATCTCGGCCACGACAGTTACGACGGCGATCGCGACGCGGTGCTCGCACGCGCGCGCGCCGCGGGTGTCGTGCAGATGATGGTCACGGGCGCCAGCCTCGCGGGCAGCGGGCGCGCGATCGCGCTCGCCCGCGAGCACCCCGGGGAGCTCTTCGCCACCGCCGGCGTGCATCCGCATCACGCGGGCGAGCTCACTCTCGCCCGGGCCGACGAGCTGGCCGCGCTCGCGGCCGCACCCGAGGTGGTTGCGGTGGGCGAATGCGGGCTCGATTACTTTCGCGACTTCGCCCCGCGCGAGGCGCAGCGCGCGGCCTTTCACCGCCAGCTCGAGCTGGCCGCGCGCCTCGGCAAGCCCGTGTTCCTGCATCAGCGCGACGCCCACGAGGACTTCCTCGCGATCCTGCGCGAGCACGGCAGCCTGCACTCGGGCGTCGCGCACTGCTTCACCGGCGGCGCCGCCGAGCTCGCCGCCTACCTCGGCCTCGGGCTGGCGATCGGGATCACCGGCTGGATCTGCGACGAGCGCCGCGGCGCGCACCTCGTGCCCCTGGTGCGCGACATCCCCGCGGGAAGGCTGCTGCTCGAGACCGACGGCCCGTACCTTCTGCCACGCGACCTCGAGCCCCGCCCCGCCACGCGGCGCAACGAGCCCGCGTATCTGCCGCACATTGCCGCGGTGGTGGCGCGCGCCCGCGGCGAACCCCTCGGGAGCCTCGCGCGCGCGAGCACGGCGGCGGCCCGCGGCCTCTTCCGGCTGCCTGAGAGATGAGAGCGTGGCGCATACTCTCGCGGGCGGCCAAAGACACCGGGGTCCGCAATCATCGAGATATTACCTTTCCAATATCTCCTAACTAATTGATATTCATCTAAGAGAGACCAATGGATCTCAAGCGAATCAGCACTTTCGTCGGCGAAACCTGGGACCAGTCGATCCTGGAGCGGCTGTTCGCCTACGTGCGCATCCCGAACAAGTCGCCCGACTTCGATCCCGAGTGGGAGAAGCACGGCCACATGGAGGCGGCGATTCAGCTCATGGCGGAGTGGTGCCGCCTGCAGCCGCTGCCCGGCATGCGGGTCGAGATACGCCGCCTGCCGGGCCGCACGCCGCTGCTGCTGTGCGACATTCCGGGAGAGCTCCCCGGCTGCGCCCTGCTCTACGGCCACCTCGACAAGCAGCCGGAGTTCACCGGCTGGCTGCCGGGCTTGGGTCCCTGGCAGCCCGTGATTCGCGACGGCAAGCTCTACGGGCGCGGCGCCGCCGATGACGGCTACGCCGTGTTCAGCTCGCTCACCGCGATCGCCGCGCTCAAGGAGCAGCAGGTGCGGCTGCCGCGCTGCGTCGTGCTGATCGAGGCATGCGAGGAAAGCGGCAGCGAGGACCTGCCGGCGCACCTCGCCGCGCTCGGGGACGCGATCCCCGCGCCCTCGCTGGTCGTGTGTCTCGATGCCGAGTGCGGCAACTATGAACAGGTGTGGTGCACGACGTCGTTGCGCGGCAACCTCATCGGGACGCTCACCGTGCGCGTGCTCACCGAGGGGGTGCACTCCGGAATGGCGACCGGCATCGCCCCGACACCGTTTCGCATCCTCGAGCAGCTGCTCGCGCGCATCGAGAATCCCATCACCGGCGACCTGCTGCTGGATGAGCTGCACGTGACGCTGCCGGCGGACCGGCGCGCCCAGGCCGTGCTCGCCGCCCAGGTGCTCGGCGGCTCGGTCGCGGGCAAGCTTCCGTGGGCCAAGGGCGTGCAGCCGGTCTCGAACGATCCGACCGAGCTCATCGTCAACAGCACCTGGCGTGCGACGCTGGCGGTCACCGGCGCCGACGGCCTGCCGCCGACAGCCACCGCGGGCAACGTGCTGCTGCCGCAGATCACCGTGAAGATCTCGCTCCGCACCCCGCCGACCTGCGATGCGCCGCGCGCCGCCCAGGCGGTGCGCGAGGCGCTCGAGCGCGACCCGCCCTATGGCGCCGAAGTGCGTTTCGAGCCCGGCGGGGCCAACAACGGCTGGAATGCGCCGACCTTCGCGCCGTGGCTCGAGCAATCGATCGCGCGCGCCAGCCAGGCGGTGTACGGCCGCGCAGCGGTGCACATCGGCTGCGGCGGCACGATCCCCTTCATGGGGATGCTGGGCGAGCGCTTTCCGAATACCCAGTTCTTCATCACCGGGGTGCTCGGGCCGCACGCCAACGCGCACGGGCCGAACGAGTTCCTGCACATCGAATACGCCAGGAAGCTCACCGCCTGCGTGTCGCTGGTGCTCGCCGACCACGCCAGGACGGTCGCCTGATCCGCTACCGCATGTCGGCCATGTAGCTCGGCTTGACCGCATCCCGCAGCCGCCGCCAGCCCTCGCTCAGGGGGGCCGTGGCCTCGGCGTGCGACTGATACTCGACCGGCGGGAACTCGGCGCGCAGCGCGTCCACCATGAGCGTCCACTTGGGCAGCCCCTTGGGGAACTTGCCGCGCCGTGTGAACACGATGCGCCCTTCCACCGGAACGTCGCCCGCCACCGCCTTGACCGCGGCGATGCGGTCGTAGAGCGCGCTCTGCGGATTGGTGAACGTGAAGCGGCGCGCCCCGTCCATGACGGTCCACTCGGCCATCTGGTCGCCGCCGAAGATGTTGCCGCGCACGTCGCGCAGGTCGATCACCACCACGCCGCGCATCGTCAGCAAGAGGAAGTCGACGTGAAAGCCCCCGCCCATGCCGTCCGGCACCAGCGCATTGGCGAGATGATCGGCGGCGCCGCCGGTGACCTGAGCACGCAGCTGCTTCCTCGCGCGGTACCGGCCGTACCAGCGCCAGCCCCACCAGAGCACGAAACCGAGCGCCGCGGCACCCAGCACCGCGGCCCACACGACCGGCGGCAATTTACTCAGCTCGTCCACCCGTTCCCCTCGACCTCGAGCGCCGCCCGCAGCGCTCCCAGCGCGGCGTCGATTTCAACACAGCGCACAGGTCGCGCAAACAGCTGCGCGAGACTCTCCGGCACCGGCACGCTGTGCCCGATGAGCGGCTCGACGATCTCGCGGAACTTGGCGGGGTGCGCCGTCGCCACCAGCACCCAGCGGCCGTGGGCGCGCCGCTCCGGCGGCAGCCGCGCCCAGGCCTCGGCGGCGGTCGCGGTGTGCGGGCACCACACCCGCCCGTAGGTACGAAAATCCGCGCCAATGCGCGCGCGGATCTCCTCGTCCGTGACGCTCACGGCGCTCACCGCCGCGCGCAGCTCTGCGAGCTGCGGATAAAGCGCCCGCAGGCGCTCCATGTTGCTCGGGTTGCCGACGTCCATGGCGGAGGCGAGCGTCGCGAGGCTCGGCCGCGGGCGCCAGCTGCCGCTCTCGAGAAAGTCCGGCACCGTGCGATTGGCGTTGTGCGCCAGCACCACCTCTGCGATCGGCAGTCCGAGCCGGCGCGCCCACAGACACGCGAGCGAATTCCCGAGGTTGCCGCTCGGGATGACGAACGAGGCGCGCTCGCCGTGCGCGCGCCACACGGCGAGGCTCGCGGCCGCGTAGTACACCGCCTGCGGCAGCAGTCGCCCGAGGTTGATGCTGTTGGCCGAGGATAGCGCCCGCTGCGAGCGCAGCCCGGGATCGAGAAACGCCTCCTTCACCAGGCGCTGGCAGTCGTCGAAGGTGCCGCGCACGGCGAGTGAGCGCACGTTCTCGCCCCAGCAGGTGAGCTGGCGCTCCTGGGTGGGCGATACCAGCCCCTTGGGGAACAGCACCGCCACCTCGATGCCCGGCCGGCGGTGAAACGCGGCCGCCACCGCGCCACCGGTGTCGCCCGAGGTCGCCACCAGGATGGTGAGCGGACGGGCCGCGGCGGCGCGCAGCCGCGCAAAGCAGGCGGCGAGGAAGCGTGCGCCGAAGTCCTTGAAGGCGGCGGTCGGTCCGTGGAAGAGCTCGAGCACCGACAGCCGGCCGTCGGCGTGCAGCGGCTCGAGCGGCGCGGGGAAGCTGAAGGCCTCGCGCGCGATCGCGCCGAGCTCGGCGCCGAGGGGATCGCCGGCCAGGAACGGTGCGAGCAGCGGCTGCGCCACCTCGGCGAGCGCGGCGGCGTCGCCGAAATTCTCGACCGAGAGCTCGGGCCAGGCGGCGGGAACGTACAGGCCGCCGTCCGGAGCGAGCCCCTGGAGCAGCGCCGCACTGAAGCCCATCCGCACCGTCGGGTCGCGTGAGCTGATGAACGAGAAGCTCAACCGATCACCCGCGCGCCCGCGCCACGCAGCTCCGTGATCCAGCCATCGCTCGCGAGCTCGCGGGCGGCGAACTCCCGGCGCATCGCCGCGAGCACCGCCGGCGCGCTCGGCTCGAGCGTCCAGGCGAACATCGCAGGCCCCGCGCCGGAGATCGAGCAGCCGAGAGCCCCGGCCGCCAGCGCGGCGCGGCGCACTTCCTGGAACCCCGGGATCAGCGCCTGGCGCTGCGGCTCGATCACCACGTCCTCGAAGGAAGCGCGGATCATGTCGAGGTCGTCGGTGTAGCAGCCGGAGATGAAGCCGGCGAGATGCGCCGTCTGCCACACGAAGTCCGAGAGCTCGACGCTGCGGCTGAGGATCGCGCGCGCCTTGGCGGTCGCGAGGAACATATGCGGGTGCACTGTCACCGCGCGCACCGCCGCCGGCACCGGGATCTGCTTGACGCGCGGCTCGTCGATGCCGACGGTGAGGACCAGACCGCCGAACAGCGCGGGCGCGATGTTGTCGACGTGCCGCGAGCCGCTCGCGACGGCCTCGCCGGCCATGGCGAACTTGAGCAGCTCGAGCTTGCCGCAGGGCGTCGGCAGGAGTGCGTTGGCCGCGACCACGGCCCCGACGGCGGACGCGGCCGAGCCGCCGAGGCCCGAGCCGAGCGGGATGCCCTTGTCGATCTCGAGCACGAAGCCGAACTCAAGGTGCAGCGCCTCCTGCATCGCGAGCAGCGCCCGGCCCGCGGTGTTGTCCCGCGGCTCCTGCGGCAGCTCGCCGGCGACGCCGCGCACCGCACTGATGGCGACGCCGGGGGCGGCACGGCGGCTGACGCTCACGCGGTCGCCGAGCGCCTCCACCGAGAAGCCGAGGATATCGAAGCCGATCGCGACATTGCCGACCGAGGCGGGCGCGAACGCGGTCGCGCGCTCGGGCGCGGCGCGTGCGCTCACAGCCGTGCCCCGAGGTAGGCCGCGAGGCGCAGCAGGTCGGCGAACACCCCGCCCGCGGTGACTTCGGGGCCAGCGCCCGGACCCTGCACGATGAGCGGGTTCTCGCAGTAGCGGCGGGTCGCGAAGCGCACCACGTTGTCGGTGAGCGCGATGTTGGCGAAGGCATGGCTCTGCGGCAGCTCGGCCAGCCCGACGCTCGCCTCGCCGCCGGCGCTCAGGCGGCCGATGTAGCGCAGCACCTTGCCGCGCGCGCGTGCGCCGTCGAGACGGCCGCGCATCATCGAGTCGTACTGGGGCAGCCGCTGCATGAACTCCTCGATCGAGCCGGCGCGCAGCTCCTCCGGCACCAGGCTCTCGACCTGCACGTCGCTCAACTCGAGCCCGAGGCCCATTTCACGCCCGAGGATGATGAGCTTGCGCGCCACGTCGGTGCCCGACAGGTCCTCGCGCGGATCGGGCTCGGTGTAGCCGCGGGCGCGCGCGTCGGCCACGATCTGCGAGAACGGCTTGTGGCCGTCGTAGGCATTGAAGAGGTACGCGAGCGTGCCCGAGAGGATGCCCTCGATGCTCGTGATCTCATCGCCCGTCTGGCGCAGATCGCGCAGCGTATGCACGATCGGCAGCCCCGCGCCGACGGTCGCCTCGTAGAGGTAGTGCGAGGCGCCGGCGCGCCGCGCCTGCTGCAGGCGGCGGTAGAAATCGAGCGAGGCGCTGTTGGCCTTCTTGTTCGGGGTGACGATGTGAATCCCGGCGCCGAGCCACTCGGGGTAGTGCTCCGCGACCGCACCGCTCGCCGTGCAGTCGACCAGCACCGTGTGCGGCAGATAATCGACCCGCACGTGCCCGACGAAGGCGGCCAGATCGGCGCTCACGCCGCGGCTCTCGAGCTCCGCGCGCCACTGCGCCGGCGCGATCGCCGGCTGCCCGAGCAGCATGCGGCTCGAGCCCATGACGCCCCGCAGGCGCAGGTCGAGCTGAAACTGCTCGCGCAGCTGAGGCGCCTGTGCGGCGAACTGCTCGAGGAATGCGCGGCCGACCGTCCCCGGCCCGAGCAGGCCCACCGAGAGCGTGTGCGGCGAGAGATACAGCCCGCCGTGCACCGAGCGCAGCGCACGGGTGGCGCTGCGGCCCTCGACCACCACCGAGATGTTGCGCTCGGAAGCGCCCTGCGCGATGGCGCGCACGTTGACGCCGGAGGAGCCGAGCGCCCCGAACACCTTGGCGGCGACGCCCGGAGTCCCGGCCATGCCATCCCCCACCACCGCGAGAATGGCGAGATCGGGATCCAGGTCGACGCTCTGGATCTGACCCGCGGCCAGCTCGCGCGCGAACGCGGTGCGCGTCACCGCGACGGCGCGCTCGGCCTGCTCCTGCGGGATTGCAAAGCAGATCGAGTGCTCGGAGCTCCCCTGCGAGATCAGGATGACGGAGATGCCCTCCTCGCGCAGCGCGCCGAACAGCCGGTGCGCCGTGCCCGGCACACCGATCATGCCGGTGCCCTCGAGGTTGATGAGCGCCACGTTCTCGATGCTGGTGATGCCCTTCACCGGCAGCGTGGAGGTGGGGCGCGCGCAGATCAGCGTGCCGGCCTTCGCCGGCGCGAAGGTGTTACGGATCCAGATCGGAATGCCGTCGCCGACCGCCGGCGCCATGGTCTGGGGATGGATCACCTTGGCGCCGAAGTACGCAAGCTCCATCGCCTCGTTGTAGGAGAGCGAGTCGATCACGGTGGCGTCGGGAACGCGGCGCGGATCCGCCGACAGCACGCCGTCGACGTCGGTCCAGATGTGGATCTCGCTCGCCGCCAGCAGCGCGCCGAAGATGGAGGCGGAGAAATCGCTGCCGTTGCGCCCGAGCGTGGTCTGCACGCCGCGCCGGTCCGAGGCGATGAAGCCGGTGATGATCAGCGTGCCGGTGAAGTCCGCCGCTACCAGTGCCGCCAGGTTGGCGCGCGACTCGGCCCACTGGATGGCGGGCCCGGAGGCGCCCCACTCGGCGACCACCACGCGCCGCGCATCGATCCACCGAGCCGGGCGCCGGCTGCCGGGCCGCTGCTCGAAGAAGCGGAGGAAGAGCTGCGTGGACCAGAGCTCCCCGTAGCCGGCGATGAGGTCACTCACGTTGCGCGCCGCGCCGCGCGTCAGCTTCACGGCCTGCAGCACCGCCACCAGGTCGCGGCAGTCGCGATCGAACCCCTCGAGATAGCTCCACGCCGAGTCCGGCTCGAGCAGCTCCGCGGCGATCGCCCCGTGGCGCGCGCGCAGCTGTGCGATCTCCTCGCGGAAGGCATCGTCCTGGCGCTCCGCGAGCGCCACCAGCCGCAGCAGCGCGTCGGTCACTCCGCGGCAGGCGGACAGCACGACGGCGACCCGCGTGCCCGGGAGGGAATCGAGGATGTCCGCGACGCGGCGAAAGCAGCCGGCATCGGCGACGCTCGATCCCCCGAACTTGTGCACGACCCAGGGATCGGTCTTGGTCATCGAGTGGGGTTCTTGGAGACGCAGTGAAAAGGCGATGGGACTCTACTGAAGCGGCACGGGTGCATGCAATGCGCCCACACGAGGCGGCGACGGGGACCTCCGCCGGACTGGCATACTCGTGGAGCCCTGTGGCTGGCGCCGCGCCCGCGCGGGCCCGTCGGAGCGGCTGATGTGCGTCATATAACATAATATTAATCAAATATTTAGGTGATTTTATTATTGTGATTTATCGAGCCCGGCGATGAACGAGATCCAACTGCTGCGCGCGCA